>CAYMKT010000027.1:0-23951 GCA_964391065.1 uncultured Terrimonas sp.
GCTATGAGCTTTAACCTTCAAATCCTATCCATCCTGCTATAGGTTAACGACCAGTACCGGAATTTTTAACTCGTGGCGTACCGTGTTTATCGTTTCTCCGTGTATAAAATCCTGTAAACCAGAATGACCGTGGGCGCCTATTACCAGCATGTCGGCATGTTGTTCTTTAGTAATACGCACAATCTCACCGGCTCTTTTGTCAAATCCAAGCGCTGTATCTGCTTTATATCCTTTCTCCGACAGGGTTTTTTTGTAAGCCAGCAATCGTTTTTCGTCTTCCTGGGTTTCGTAATCATCGCTTTCTTTCCCTAATAATCTCGCGGAAACGCTTTCTACCACATGAATAAGTAAATAGGTGGTATGGGAATGTCCCTGTGCAATAGCATGCGATATCAGTTTGCTGTCGTTTATGCTGAAATCCAGGGCAATGGCAATTTTTTCAAACTTTGGAATATTCAGCTCAAAGCTGTCTTTCAATGGTGGATGCACGGTAAGCGAAGCGGGTTTTTCGGGTTTATAAAAAAGAGGTCGAAAACTGATGTACAGCAGCAAGCCGGCAAAGAAAATCCCGGCCCCCACTATTATTACTTTCCAGGGTAAATTTCCCGGGGCGTTAAAAAGGATTAGCGCTTCATCGCTAACCATCCTGATATTCAGATAAACCAGGATAAGGGCAATGGCCCAGGCCAAAAATTTAGTGATGGGCCTGATGGCAAATACGCCCATTGTTTTTTTATCACTTACAAAATGTATGAGCGGTATTACAGCGAAGCCCAACTGCAGGCTCAATATTACCTGGCTTAGTATCAGTAACGCATCCAATTCTTTATCTCCATAAATACCGATTACAATGAGTGCGGGTACTATGGCGATCAACCGCGTAATTAACCTTCTTAAGAGAGGGTTTATACGCAGGCGCAGGTAGCCTTCCATTACAATTTGTCCGGACAAGGTGCCGGTTACTGTTGAGCTTTGCCCCGCAGCAATAAGCGCTACGGCGAACAGTACCGAGGCTAAATCGCTTCCCAGCAACGGAGATAATAGCTGGTGTGCTTCCTCAATTTGCGCCACATCCGACCGGCCCGTTTTAAAAAAAGTGGCTGCTGCGAGTATTAATATTGCTGCGTTTACCAGGAAGGCCAGGTTAAGTGCAATGGTGCTGTCTACTACGCTCATTTTTAACGCATAGCGTATACTTTTTTCATCCCTTTTTATTTTCCGGGTTTGCACCAGCGACGAGTGCAGGTATAGATTGTGAGGCATTACAGTAGCGCCAATAATGCCGATAGCAATATAGAGCGCTTCATTGTTGGGAAGGCTTGGGATAAGCCCTGTAGCCACCTCCGTAAAATCCGGCTTGGCCAGGAGAATTTCAATGAAAAAAGAAATACCGATGACCGCGATCAGAGCAATAATAAAAGCTTCCATCATCCGCATACCAAGACGTTGCAGGAACAAAAGCAAAAAAGTATCCAGCACCGTTATGGTTACGCCCCACAACAGGGGTATGCCCGTGAGCAAATGCAGACCGATGGCCATACCCAATACCTCGGCAAGGTCGGTGGCGGCGATGGCTATTTCGGCCAGCACGTAAAGAATAAAATTGATGTGCCGTGGATAGGCTTCCCTGTTCGCCTGTGCCAGGTCGCGCCCCCGAACGATGCCTAACCTTGCCGACAGGCTTTGCAGCAGCAGGGCCATTAAATTGCTCATCAGCAGCACCCAAATCAGCGTGTAGCCGAACTTGCTTCCGCCGGCGAGGTCGGTAGCCCAATTTCCCGGATCCATATATCCCACACTCACCAGGTAGGCTGGGCCCAAAAAAGCCAGCGCCCGCCGCCACCACGACTTCTGTACACGCGTAGTGTCAATACTTTCATGTACCTCGCTTAAGGATACATCCGAACTAGTTTTCAGGTTCATAATTCACAAATATGTTTTGAGCAGCATGCTCACTTATTGTAAAAACCGGCGTATTGCGCATTTTAATTTCAAGCGAATGATCAAAACCAAACTTTTTTTTGATTTCCACATTCGTTCCTATTGCTATGCTGCGATGTTTTAATAGCTCAAGTAACTGGGTGGATTGGTTTGCCACCCCGCATACTTTTGCTGTAACGTGCAGGGGTAATTCCGTGAGCCGTACCTGGCTTTTTGTTTCCATTTTACCGGTAGGATCGGGAATGGGGTCCCCGTGCGGGTCAAAACGGGGAAAACCTAAGTATTCATCCAACCGGTCGATGAGCTTTTTACTGCCTACATGTTCCAGTTCTTCGGCCAACTCATGCACTTCATTCCATCCAAATTTTAGTTTTTCTGCCAAAAAACATTCCCATAGCCTGTGGCGGCGTACAATGCCCAACGCTATCTTAAGTCCCTCAGGGTTCAATTTAACGCCCTGGTAGGGTTGATAATGCAATAGTTTTTTTGTTTTCAGTTTTTTCAGCATGTCGGTTACCGAAGCCGGCCTGGTTTTTATTTCCGCCGCCAGCGCATTGGTGCTCACCGTTTTCCGGTGTGCCTGCAAATGATAAATGGCTTTGATGTAATCTTCTTCACTGGTACTATAATTCACCACTTCTAATTTTAAATTTAGGCGAATCTAAAAATATTTTTTAATTTTTTAAAATTTTAGTCCATTTATTTTGCCGTGGAATGGGTTTTGCCTGAGTATCGGAAGGCGGTGAAGATTGTTGCATGCTATGCATTGTTTTCACATTCGAAACACGGGAGGATGGGCCGGACACCCTGCATGCAGCCTTCTTTTTATGCGGTAAAAAATATAAAAAGGCATATTTTACATCCGGAAATCTGGCATTATGCAAAAGTTTGTTCTCATTGGTATTGCTTTACTTGTTCTGGTGGCCTGCAAAAGCAAAAAGAAAGATCTATCGGGTGAAGACCCGGTAGATATCGGCGATTTTATCGGCTTTTTCCAGGATATTCCACTACCATACGCAATAGCCGATACGCAAATCAACAGGAAGCTTCCGGATTCGTTGCTCATCAGTAAAAAAATATTGTCTCAGTTTGTGCCCGATAGTGTTTATGCCAGTGATTACGCAAAAAACTCCAATCCGAAATTTTATGCACTGGGAAAAATAGAAGAAAAGAATAGGGAGATCTACCTGCTGGTAAAAGCGGCGACCCTTGCAAAACAGACGGCTTATATACTATGTTTTGATAAAGAAAAAAACTTTAAAGCGGCAATGTCCCTGGTAAGAAATAATCCCAATAGGAATAAGTCGGTAACCGGGAGCATAGATGAGCGATTTGTTATTACCACCGGCGAAAATCACAAGAGTGCCGATGGGCAGGATTATTATAACAAGAATGTATATGTGTACAATACGGCCGGCGTATTTATGCTTATTAAAATTGAATCGAACGAACCGGTGGTGCCTAAAGAAGTATATAACCCCATCGATACTTTTGCGAAAAAGAATAAACTTTCAGGTGATTACGTACAGAACAAGAAAAATTTTGTAAGTGTACGCGATGGAAAAGACGCAAAGCGTATCATCTTTTTTGTTCATTTTGAAAAGAAAGGCGATTGTAATGGCGAATTGAAGGGAGAGGCGCTGCTCATAAAGCCTAATGTTGCCCAATACCGCCAGGCAGGCGACCCCTGCGTACTGCAGCTTGTTTTTGCGGGCAATAAGGTGTCGCTTAGTGAAGAACAGGGTTGTGGCAATTACCGGGGAATTCAATGTGCTTTTGAGGGGTCTTATGTAAAAAAGAAGGAAACAGTACAGAAGAACAAGTAACTAATCTCAAAAAATAGATTGAGCCTGAGATGCGCCGGGTGGTTGTTTATATACCGGTGCTTACCAACCACGATGATGAAGCATAATAGTTATGCATATGGCTTTTGATCGTAAAAACTATTGGAATGAGTGAAGAAGATCATAACCGCATCTCCCGGAAGAAGAATGTTTATGCTGTAAGCAAATCTTTCAAAAAATACTTAAAACGGTATGGAAGGGAAATGCAGATGCCTATTTCTTACGATTCCCTCACGCGGTTCCAGGGGGCTATGCCCTGTTATAATAAATATGGGGAAGACACACTGTGGGAAACCGTGTTTTACCATCATTCCCTCACCCGTGAAATTCATCACGCCCTCATCAGGATATATTCTCTGATTAAAGCAGCGGGCGCCAACCAGGCGGAGGATCACCTGCATGTAGAAAGAATTGATTTTTGTGTATTTGGAAACTCTCAGCCTTTCCGGGTTAAAATCGTGAACAATTATAATGACCTCTACAGCTACCTCTATATAAAAAAGGCAGACGCTTCACGCATACTCGGACTTGAACTGGAACACCTGTTATCGCCTTACTATATTCATTACCTGGTCGATAATGATACTTTGATAGAAGAACATATTGCCGGGGTACCGGGCGATATGTTCATTAATGAATTTCTTCATCGTCCCGATTTTAATCCTATCCGCATAGCGAAAGAGTTTGTAAAGTTTAACGAGCGTTGTTTTGCGCGGTTACTGGGAGATATGAGAAGTTATAATTTTGTATTTGATATTACGCAGGATTTTGATGATGTGCAGTTTTGCATACGCGCTATTGATTTTGATCAGCAATCTTACGAAGGGCGAAAAAACTTTTATTTGCCGCAATTTTTTAAAGAAAACAAAGTTTTTGTACAGTTGGTGCAGCAGCACCTCAACGCGGAGGTGATAGAACAGTACCGGCAGGAAGAACGCGCACAGCTCTTTAAACGCATCAAATCACAACGGCACCGGTTAGGCGATTTGAAAGCCGCTGTAGATACCGACGAACTGGCGCCTCCTGAGAAAATCAAACAGCTTGGTGAAGAGCTGGCACAGTATTTCAGGAACGATAAGTTTCTTTCCTGTCACAGCATGGCTGAAATACTTCGTATTAACCTGCGGGAATTGGTAGTGACCCATTTAAAAAGAGATTGATTTGGCATTTTCGGGTATTTTTGTTTGAATCTTAAATTATCTGCATGACTTTTTTTGACCATTTCGGGCGATACCTATTGATGATCAAGGGCATGTTTACCCGACCGGAAAATTGGAAAATGTATTGGAAGGAATTAATGAAGCAATGTTCGGATATCGGCATCGGTTCATTAGGTATAGTTGTAATTGTTGCGTTATTTATCGGAGCGGTATCCACCCTTCAAACGGCCTACCAGTTGGTCAGTAACCTCATTCCCAAATCTACCATTGCACAAATTGTAAGAGATACGGTAATACTTGAATTTGCCCCTACCATTACATGCATTGTACTGGCCGGCGTTGTAGGCAGCAAAATTGCCAGTGAATTGGGAAATATGCGGGTAAGCGAGCAAATAGATGCGCTGGAAATTATGGGCATTAATACAAAGGCCTACCTCGTAATGCCCAAAATAGCGGCTTCTTTAATAATGATTCCACTACTGGTGATTGTTGCAGGCGTGCTGGGAATATGGGGCGGCAGACTGGCAGGCACCATGGCCGGTATTTTGGCTCCCGAGGAATTTGATGGAGGGCTGTTAAGCGGATTTCAACCATTTAATGTTCGTTTTGCGATGTATAAAGCCTATACATTCGCGTTTATTATTTCCAGCATACCGGCTTATTTTGGATATTATGTAAAGGGCGGTGCGCTCGAAATAGGCAAGGCAAGTACCACTGCGGTGGTTTTCAGTTGTATTATGATATTGTTCTCCGATTATGTGCTTGCGGCCCTGCTGTTATAAATTCAAACAACCATTATGATTGAAATAAAAAATTTACACAAAAGCTTTGGCGACAAAGTAGTGATCAATGATGTGAGTGCAGTATTGGAAGCGGGTAAAGCGAATCTGATTATTGGTTCCAGTGGAAGCGGTAAAACCGTTTTTATGAAATGTTTGGTAGGCTTGTTTGAACCAGATGGAGGCGAGGTATTATACAGCGGAGAAAGTTTTACCAGTATGGAAGATGAACAGCGGAAGGTATTGCGTCAGCAAATTGGAATGTTGTTCCAGGGATCGGCTTTATTCGATAGCAAAACCGTACAGCAAAATGTAATGTTCCCGTTGGATATGTTTACGACGCTGACTTTCGCAGAGAAATTAAAAAAAGTGAATGAAGTGCTCGACCGGGTCAATCTTAAAGATGCCAACAAAAAATTCCCTGCAGAAATAAGCGGCGGAATGAAAAAAAGAGTAGGGATCGCCAGGGCCATCGTGCTCAATCCTAAATATCTTTTTTGCGATGAACCCAATTCGGGGCTTGATCCGCAAACCTCACTGGTAATTGATAAATTGATTTACGAGGTGACCAAGGAATTTAATATGACCACGGTGATTAACACGCACGACATGAACAGTGTGATGGAAATCGGCGATCATATTATTTATATGTATCAGGGCGAAAAGGAGTGGGAAGGAAGCAGGAAAGAGATCATATACAGCAAAAGTAAAAAGCTCAACGACTTTATTTTTGCTTCAGAATTTTTGCAGGATGTAAAAGAAATGCGGATGCTGGAAGCCGGAGGTAAATTGCCTAATGCAGACCAAAGTGATCAATAAAGAAGGTATCGGTTCCGAAGGATTTAATTTCACCGCACAGGTTATTTAAAAAAACCAACCTGCCCTTATCAAAATTTACCGGCGCAGCAGTATACCCAACTGGTTGTATTTATATTTTTTGCGGCTTCTTAAACGCACTTTTTGCCAGCACTTCAGCCATTATTTTACCTATATCGGCAGGACTATCTACAACGGCAATGCCACATTCGCGCATGATTTTCATTTTTGCTGCTGCGGTATCGTCTGCACCCCCAACAATAGCGCCGGCGTGGCCCATGCGACGTCCGGGAGGAGCGGTTTGTCCGGCAATAAAACCCACAACAGGTTTAGTGCCATTGTTTTTAACCCAGCCTGCCGCTTCAGCTTCCATTCCACCGCCAATTTCACCAATCATCACTATGCCATCGGTTTCAGCATCATTCATGAATAATTCTACCGCCTCTCTGGTAGTGGTTCCAATAATCGGATCGCCACCAATGCCTATTGCTGTTGAAATGCCCAGGCCGGCTTTTGCCACCTGGTCGGCAGCTTCGTAAGTGAGTGTGCCTGATTTGGAAACAATGCCAATCCTGCCTTTCTTAAAGATGAATCCCGGCATGATGCCCACTTTACATTCATCGGCTGTAATTACGCCGGGGCAATTGGGTCCAATCAGCCGCGACGATGTTCCGGCAAGATAATGTTTGGCTTTAATCATGTCCTGTACAGGAATACCTTCTGTAATACAGATAATCAGTGCTATTCCTGCCTCAGCGGCTTCTATTATTGCATCAGCAGCAAAAGCTGGTGGAACAAAAATAATGGATACATCTGCTCCTGTTGTAGCAACCGCATCAGCAACCGTATTAAAGACCGGGCGATCAAGATGCCGCTGCCCGCCCTTACCGGGTGTAACCCCACCCACCACCTGTGTGCCGTATTCTATCATTTGTGTTGCATGAAACGTACCTTCCGTTCCGGTAAAACCCTGAACAATGATCTTCGAATGCTTGTTAACTAAAACCGACATGATGTATATATTATGTGCTTTTAAACTGGCTGCGCAAAAATAGGGGAATTTGGGGATTATTAAAAGCAGCGCGATTGAAGCGTGATTTTATGAGGAGGTATTGCTGTGCAGCTATTTGATGAACTGCATGATGCAGGGGCCTCAGGTGATCACCCACACCAAACAAATTTGCGGAAAGTTAATATAGTGTAATACTAAGGGCAGTTCCTGTTCTTTCACAAATGCGCCGTCCATTGTTCCCTGCTTGGGAAGGTTCAATATAAATGCCGGCTCCAAACGGATATGGCTGCTGAAATCCACTTCTCCATTGCCATACCACTTAAAAACGGCTTCTTTAGCACTCCATAGCAGCGTTAAACGGCGAAAAAAGAGATCCTCTCCCATAATGCCCGGCACATGTTGTGTGCTGGCATTTTCGATTAAGGCTAACTCTGTTTCATGCAGAAATTTATGACGGACGCGGGCTACCTTAGGTGTTGGTATTTCAATGTCTATACCTGCCCGGTTTTTTCGGCTCACGATGGCAGCGGCATAATCACCGCAATGTGAAATGGAAAAATGAAAAGCTTCATTGGGAAGGAAGGGCTTTTTTGTGCTGGCAATTTCAATCAGTTCGTGCGGAAATTCAGGGAATAAAATGCGAAGCAGGTAACGACCGGCCAAATGCTGCAGCCGCTTATGGGGATGGGTGATCTCCTGTTGCAGGGGAACCTGCTGCAGGAAGAAATGTTCGGACTCAGCAATGCGCCAAATCCCCAGTTTCGTTGATTCGTTGATATTATGTTGATAAAATAAAGGCATTCCACAAAACGAATTCCGAAATTCGCCGCCATACGAACAGTGTTAACCGGTTTCATTTTTACAAAGCACATCACTATTCCCGGAAAGCTAAAACAACACGCATGCCGTTGTTGAACAATTGATCCTTATAGTGTTTTGACGCTTCGTTTACTTAACTTACCGGTATTGTTCGTATAACACAAATTCAAAACCAATAAACAAATATAACGGGGAATGATATTATCTGACACCAGGATACTGGAAGAAATAGAAAAGGGTACCATAAAACTGGAACCGTACGACAGGGAATGTTTGGGCAGCAATTCTTACGACGTGCACCTGGGTAAATGGCTCGCCACTTACCGCGAGCATATTTTAGACGCTAAAAAACACAACGAGATAGAATATTTTGAGATTCCCGACGAGGGATTTGTATTATACCCGCATATTTTTTACCTGGGTGTAACGCTCGAATATACTGAAACACATGCCCACGTGCCTTTTTTGGAAGGGAAATCATCTACCGGCCGTTTGGGCATCGACATACATGCCACGGCAGGTAAGGGCGATGTGGGATTTTGCGGTAACTGGACATTGGAAATATCTGTTAAGCAACCCGTGCGTATTTATAAAGAAATGCCTATCGGCCAACTGATTTACTTTCCGGTTGATGGTGAAATTGAAGTGAAATACAACCAGAAAAAAAATGCGAAATACAGCGGGCAACCAGATAAACCCATTGAAAGTATGATGTGGAAGAATAGTTTTTAATGAATTTGAGAATTTGAGAATTTGAAAATTTGAAAATGTATAAATGAATACAATGGCAAAGCTATGCCAACGATAGTGGATGACGCTTAATAAATGTGTCGAATAGCTTTTATCAAGAATGGTCTAATCGCGGAATGAGAAATACTCAACGATCATAACAGCTTCATCACCGCCTCATCGCCCATCACTGCATTGGATGGACGGGGATGTTTGGAGTCAAAAACCCCCAGTTCGTCTTGTGTTAATACTTTTACCGCGCTTTCATCAATGACTCCGTTACTATCTGTTACTGCTTTCAAATTAAGGTTAAGATATTTGGCCATAAAGGGATACATGGCCTTTCTTTTGGAAGGCCCATAGTCATGCTTTTCGTCTGCGAGATAAACCATTTCCACCTTATCCTTTTGGTGGTAAAGTGCGTAAATTTTCTGCATAAAAGGATATTCCACTTCCGGTGTGTTTTTTGTCCAGTCATCGCCATCGGCAATGAGCAGCATAGGCCGGGGTGCGGTTAATGCGGCTATCTCCACGTTATTGGTTTGAAAATCACCTTTTTTATGAATGGGCATGCCACTTTCGCAGATGCAACCCCCGAAGAAATGAGCCGATACCATCACGCAGGGAACCGAAACCTTAACGCGCGGATCGAGCGCGGTGAGTAAAAAAGATTGGGTGCCACCGCCCGACTCGCCGGTGACGCCTATGCGACTGGAATCAATACCGGGGAGGGATAAAAGAAAATCCAAAGCTCTTGTGCTGTTGATGGTTTGCAATTTTACCGCCTTCGCCATGGTGTGGGTGCATTGCTTGGAGTCGCCCTGGCCAACCATATCCCAAACGAATACCACAGCTCCCATACGGGCTAATGTGCCGCAGCGTTTCTGCGTTTGTTCACGAAACCTGCCTTCAGGGTTATCGCCATGTCCGTGCGGACAAAGAATCCCTGCATATGATTTTTGGGTCTTCAGCGGGCGATACAAATTACCGGTTACGTAAAAACCAGGTAAACTTTCAAAGATTACCTTCTCTACGCTATACCCATCCATTATTTTTTTGCCGTGGATAACCGGCTTGGATTGTGGTTTATCAGGCATCACCTGCAATTGCATGCCTTCGTGTATGTTTGAAAGAATGTGGTTCCTTCTTTGTTCCCACATTGTTAATGAGCCGGGTATATGCTGGTCTAAAAAAGCTTTTCCCTGGGCTTCTGTAAAATATGCGCCCTTGCAAAGTTCAACCTGGGCGCTAAGCGGCCCGGAATATACCATTAAACAAAAGAGCGTAGCAGTAAATATTTTCAACATTCTGACATAATTTAATAGCGTAATGACGTTTAATCACGCATACAATTTAATCTTTTCTTTGGTAAAATATTGTAATCAAAACATTGAAATCGGTTTCTGTTAAAACAGTTACTTTTAATAACAGGTTGCGCTTGCAGTCTTTTTCGTCATTCCTCATTTTTTAAATGTAATCATGCAAACTTCATTCCCGGCCATCCGGCTTTTTTCTTTCATAGGGGCTTTGTTAGCCTGGGCGGCGGTACTGCTTCAGTTGTATCTCATCATTATTAACCGAACAGCTTCAATACCTGAAACGCTTATGCGTTTCTTTACTTTTTTTACCATTCTTTGTAATATACTGGTGGCGGTTTGCTGTACAACTTTGGCAATAAGGCCGCTGTTTAATGATGGACGTTTTTTCTCCCGGAGTGGCGTGGTGAGCGCTGTTGCAGTTTATATTACTGTAGTTGGTATTGTATACCAGGTTATATTACGACCGTTATGGGAGCCGCAGGGGTTAAACAGGGTGGCTGATGAAATGCTTCATTCTGTTGTTCCTTTGTTTTTTGTGCTGTACTGGTTTATATTTTTGCCTAAACAAACCTTGCAGTGGAGAAACATTTTCGCCTGGCTTATATTTCCTTTTTGCTATTTGCTGGTTATTCTTTTCCGGGGCGCCTTGTCAGGTTACTATCCTTACCCTTTTGTGAATGTAACCAAACTCGGTTATAGTTCAGTTTTTCTCAATTGCCTGATGATGCTCGCGGGCTTTGTTGCAGTTTCGTTGCTGGTTGTTGCATCAGGAAGGATTTCAAAGCGCGAAGCAGCAAAGGTTTCGGATTAAATCGAAGCGGCAGATGAGTGTTATGGTATAAGAATGCCCGTTACCTGTTCAATACACAAATAACGGGCGGGAATATATACTGATGCGAATTATAATTCTTTTATCCTGATATTTTTAAAATAGGCCTTATTGCCGTGATCCTGCAAGGCGATTTTACCGCTTGTGGTTTTAGCGTAATCGGGATAGTCCTTCCATTTACCTTCGGTTCTTTTTTTGCTCCAATCGTCGCTGCCCGCTTCAAATTCCACGATTTTATGGCCATTCAGCCAATGTTCTACATGCCCGTTGTTGTAAATGATGGTGCTGCTGTTCCATTCTCCAACCGGCTTTAATACCTTTTTATCATTAGCGGGAGTCATCGCATAGTCTGCACCTGCTTTTTGCCAGTCTTCCAGCTTTTCAGGAAAACCAACATCATCAATTACCTGGTATTCCGGCCCGGTTTCATAAGGCGCCTGGTATTTTGCATCTTCAATTACATGATACATTACACCGCTGTTGCTGCCCTTATCTACTTTCCAATCCCATGATAATTCAAAATTGCTGTAGGCTTTGTCCGATACCAGGTCGCCGCCATGGGCATCTTTCGCCGCCCCCAGGCAAACCAGTGCCCCTTCTTCTATCGCCCAGTTGTTTACCTCGCCGGTTTTATTAAAGCCATGCCATCCCGCGAGTGTCTTGCCGTCGAAAAGACTAACCCATTCAGAACTGTTGTTTGATTCACTGGCAGTAGCCACCGAATCAGCCTTTGACGTTTCTGTACTTTCACCACACGATGCTAAAAAAGTTGCAGCCATCGCCATTACTGCCAGTTGATACATTTTCGTTTTCATTCCTGTTTTTATTTTTGGTTTTATTGATTAAAATAAATTGTTTTTCCTGTTTGCGCGGATGCTTTGGCAGCCTGTAGAATTTTCACTACCATCATATTGTTGCTGAGCGAATACAGGTCATATTCTTTCACCGATATTTTTTTTCGGATCACATCCGCAAAATAGGTAAACGGGTCTTCATATACAGGTATGTCTTTAGAAGAATATTCTTTTGTTTCGGCTGTTTTATCATCCTTGCGCCTGATGTGCATGAGGCTATTGTTAACCGTATTGATATAACCGGTGGTTCCATATAACTCCATGTCTTTTCTGCCAAAAGGCCAGTTCCACGAAGCCTGGATGATGGCCTGTGATTGGGGGTAGCTAACAACAATAGTAGCTTCATCGTCTACTTTAGGATAAATTTGAGGTTTAAATTGCCGTGTTACCGCGGTTACCGACAGGGGCGTCACCCCTTTCGTTAACCAAGTCATGAGGTTGGCGCCATAGCAGCCAAAATCTATGATAGCGCCGCCGCCGTTTTTGACCGGGTCGGTAAGCCATTCAAAAAATTCACTGCTTACCCCGATTTCTTTTGGACCCTCATGCCCGTGATGAAATACCGCCTTTTTGAGATCGCCGATATAGCTGCTATCGTATAGTAGCTGGTAGGCTTTTGCAGTAGAAGGATACCATGAGGTTTCGTAGTTGGTGAGCAGTATGATATGATGCTTTTTTGCCAATGATTCCATTTGCAGAGCATGTTCTACACTTACCGCCAATGGCTTTTCCACCATCACATGGATGCCCCTGGGCGCACAGGCCTTTACAACGGCCAGGTGATCATAAATGGAACCAAATGCAACAACTGCTTCAGGCTTCACTTCGTCCAGCATTTTTTCCAGGTCATTAAAAATGATCTTTTCGTCGAGCTTATATCGCTGTACCGATTTTTGAACCAGCGCCTGGTCGGCTTCGTAGATGCCCACTAAAGTGATATCATTTTTCGGTTGCCGGTTAAGCACCCATGCGGAATGTCCGTGCGAAATACCGGCAACGGCTAACCGAACATGGCTCTCCTGTGCTGCAAGCGCTGAGAACAGTATAAAGCAGCTCATCAAACAAAGCGTATACCGGAAAGTATGCATGGTTATAACATTTTTGCAAATGACAATAAAGAAGCGTGACGGTTGCCTCCACACTTTAAGCCTTTTGAACAAGGATGGAAACGCGGCGAAAGGTACGAAATGCCTTTTTAAAAAACTGTTGCCAGACCGTTAACAAACGCTAATAGCATTTAATCTTCCTTGTACTCTGTCAGTCACAATTTTTTTTGTAAAGCTGTCATTATTTAGCTTTTTATTCTATAGGTGGGCTTAGGAAAGCCGGGACTAAAAACAAGGGCATCTTTCACCAGTATACTATATCCATCCTGTACTTGTATTGCATTCAACGCTTTATTCACTATTTTTCTTAAGTCATCGGGTGAGGTCTGAACCCGTGCATTAATAAGTAGAGATGCATATGAAGATTGATTTGTAATCGTTGTAGCCACCGGTATTTGATCATTGGTTGGTGTAAAACTTATTTTCTTTTGCTGTTTACCATCGTGTAATAAAAATTTCAAATGCCCAACCGGTATTTTTTTGTTGTTGATTGTTTTATTAATTGCATGGGCCAGCTCAATTGATTTGCCAGGCGCATCATCATATTTTGAGTGCACCTCAATATTTTCGTCCAGCCAGGCCAGCATTCCCTCGCCTTTGCCGTATACTTCATAATCTATATCAAGCGATTGCCTGGTATGCGCTGCTTTAAATTGATGAAGCTCCTGTAGCCAGATATCCACGCTTTCATCGTCAAACGAACATTGGTGCAGTATTTTCTTGCCCGGATACTTTTTGGATAGCTGAATGCTCATCTTTGTCAAAGCAGTTTCGGTCAGGATATCTTTTTTGTTCATTACGAGCAGGTCGGCTTCTTCAATCTGCTTTTCATAAATGTATTTCACGGAACTATCAAATGGGTCAGCGTCCTCATCAAGCATCTGTTGTAATAATACTGCATCCGCGAAAACAGATAACACCACCTGCACTTCGGGGGAAAATCGTAGCAGCGGATTTACAACTGTTGCAATAATATCGGTACAGGACCCAACGGATTCTGCAAAAATGATTTCCGGGTTTACATCGTTGATTAATGTTGTTATTCGGTCATTAAGGTGATTGTAATTACAGCAGAAGCAACCGTTTACCACTTCGCAAACAGGGATGTGAAGTGAACGCATATAAAGACTGTCTACTAATTCCGTGCCTTGGTCATTGGTGATAACGGCAGCGACTTTACCTTCTTTTGCAAGTGATTGACTGGCTTTTGCGATAGCGGTTGTCTTGCCGCTTCCTAAAAATCCTCCAACAAGATAAATTTTCATTTGTGCTTTTATTAAACCTCCAGTTTCATTTCTTTACCCGATACCATCACTTTTTGTACCGGTATTTTACCAAATATAACGGACAAGTGGGGCTTGCCATTTTTAAGCATCACATTACCAAATCCCGTTTCCGTTGAAAGAAAGGAGGTAAAGTCACCGATTTTTGAATCGATGTGTAAAGTTTTATCTACAGCGTCAAACCGCACACCGGTTAGTCCCTGTAATAGTCCATAGCTCGACAATGCCCTGCCGTACCAACTGCCGCATTCGTATTCGTTAAAGGGGTTACGGGTTTTACCATTGTATCTTTCGCGGCAGGTGCGTACAATTTCCAGGCCTTCTTTCGTCTTTCCCATCAACATGAGATGTGAAGCCACCTGGTATTCTATACCGGTCCAAACTTCATCGCTGTATACAAATGGCAGGGAAAGTTTTCCGCCTTTAGGCCAGCTGCACAGTAACAACCCGCCCTCATTTCCCAGTGCATAAGAAGGTCGCTGCGGATTGGCGTGTTCACTCAGGTCTTTTTTGAGATTGTATTTATGAATGGATAGTAAATGTGATGTTATTTTTTGGGCATCAACCAGGTCATCAAGTCCGCACATTTTCGCAATCCATCCGCCAAGGATGCCATCGGAAAGACAGCCTGTACCATATTGATATTTGGGGCCTTCCTTTTGCAGGAGGGCTACGGCTTCATCGGAGTAATCACCGCCGAACGACTTCTTTGAAGCTTCAACAGGATCTGGTGCATTTAACCCCTTGTACTGTATATGCTGAATAAAATATTCGCCGTTATACAATTCTGTCTCCAAGTATTGTTTTCCTTTCTCGTACAATTCCTTGTACGAAGCGATATTCTTTTTCATGAACTTCCCCATTCGGCAAAAAGCATCCAGGGCGCCCAGGTAAAAGCTGGTACACATGCCATCAGGTCCCCAGAATTCAATATCATAGGTGTTATGATGGGGTTCTTCAAGAATGCCTTTTCTACGGGGATCCCAGGTGCGGATACAATAGTCCATGCTTTGCTGAACAAGCGGATACATTTTTTTCAGCCAGTCATTATCGCCCGACACCCGCCACTCGCGGTATACCTTCATAATGCCGCCCAGTTGGCCATCGGCTGCCGCATGAAACTTATGCTCTGCGGGACTTATAGGCGTATTGGAGCGAAAATTCTGGTGACCTTCCGCATTTTGGCTTTCACAAAATTCTGTATGCCGCAGCGTTCGTTCCAGGGAGGGAAACAGGTGTGCTATTGCCTGTGCATAGTTCCAAACATGTGTACAGGATCCATGGCAACATCCTCCGTCATCGCCGCAACCTTCAAAATTCCATAAGCGGCCATCGTACTGGCGCATAACCGTTGGCGTTTTTAATATGGTAAGGTTGGCCGCTACGGCTTCTATCACTTCATCCGGAAGTGTGCTTGTGTAAAATGCGGTTGTGAAACTTTCTGTATTCTTATACAACGTATCGTACTGCGCCGCCCAATATTCGGAGACTTCCCGGATATCCGTAAAGCGGCTGCTATACCATGGACGATACACTTTTTGATCGGTGTTGATGGTATCGCCCAGTTCGGCTGATGTATTGCAGCAACCCGGACTGGCGCAATCTTTTTGGCTGGCTACGTCGCCAATATGCATATCCGAAAAAGGTACATACCAGGCCATCATTAAACGAATCGTTTTCTTTTCGCCGGGTTGTAAACTGAATGGTACAAACACCGAAGCACCGGGAGCATCAGATTCCACAGGAGCGTTATTTTTTATTGCACCATCCTTAATGGTGTTCCATATCATGGTTAATGGGTCCCACCAACCACCGCGAAACCAACAATGGTCAACCACCGCATTAGCCTCGTCTGTAAATATGGAAAAATCGCCCTGCAATTGCGGCTTCTCCGTGGTGCCATTTTGGGAGAGCACAAAACCATTCTTCATTTTTTTGATGGTACCTTTTTGGTCCCCGGTAACCATAAAATTCCGGGAATTGTAAGAAAAGACGGCTTCCGCTTTTGAGTTGGAACTGTTGGTGAATTGATATTCCAACGCACCAAGGGGCAAGCTTGAATGATCTGCATCGCCAGGTACAAAGGGACTCCATCCTTTTATCTCCACCTTCAATGGCATATCGTCATCTTTTAATTGTATGGTGCTAAAGGGGAAGCGCGCATTGAATTCCACATTTCTGAAACGAGGCAATCCATATGTGGTCATCGGCGCACCATTACCTGTATCCGGCCGACCAAATATTTTCCATTCAGGAACAGGGCCTTCAATCACTTTTGCACCGTTGTTGATCCCTTTCACACTCAACGCGGCAAACATAGTGGGCTCGTTAAATAGTTGCGGACGGTTGCGAACAGACATGTGTGATATGGCGCCCGTACCCTCGATGCAAAACATGCCAGCGCCGATACCGCCAATGGGGAAAGCCAGGCGACGCAAATAGGAACCAGAATAGGGGCCGTTGAATACGTGATCTTTTTCTTCACCACTGTTACCCGTTGAAGATGGGCTTGTTCTATTTTTAGGTATGGCATTTCTGCTGATGGCAACGCCGGGTAAAACAGACATTCCGAGTCCGCTCAGCGTAACATTTTTCAGAAATAAACGGCGGTCATTTTTTTCTTTCATGGCGATCCTTTTATTAAAGCGCCGTGTGGCGATTTTATAATTGTACGGTGAGCATAATGGATTGATTTGTTCCAATCAAAATCTCGTCAAATGTAATAGTCAGTACATTATCCTTTTGTTCAACAGAAACCGGGATGTTTCTCCCTTCCGCAAGAAGTGTTACTTTTTTTGCTGTTCCTTCCAACTCAACCTCCATCGATTTTAGCCTTAGTATTCCATATGCTAAAGTTATTGTATTGATTTGTTGCTGTTCCGATCTTTTTTGCTCAATGCTGCCCCAGCCTTCCGCTCCTGTAAAAAAGCTTCTGAAATTATTTTTTTGAATTCGGGGAGCGAAGGCAATTTTCTTTGCTGGTCCATCGTATTTCAAATCCTGTAAAGCAACCAGCACTCCCCATGATGCCATGGCCCTGGCATAGTGGTCGCCGCACTCTATTTCATTCCATGGGTTGTGTTTTTCAGCACTGTACCTGTCATGTACGGCTTTTACGATAGATAGCCCTTCTTCTATCATTCCTTCATATATCATATTGGTGGCTACCTGGTATTCAATGCCAGTCCACACTTCATCCCGGTAACGTACGCCTTCTTCTCCCATATGTTTACTTTTGGGCCAGGTTGCAATTAACAAGCCGGCTTCGCCGGGATTGGCATATATTCTTTCGGGTTTGTGCACTTTATTCTGTACGCCCACGTCTGGCGCCCAATTATATTTCCACACAGATTCTAATGCGGTTTTTACATTTTGCTGCGGGTATATATATCCAAGATTGTTGAGGTGCGACCATGTTTGTCCGAAAAGCTGATCGCTGAGGCAGCCGTCCGCGTATTGTGAGAGTGGGTGTTTGGCAAGGTCTACATCCTGTATGAAATATTCCCCATTCCATAGCTTATCGATGCTACCTTTACTCCCGGTTTTAAAAATACTGTCGCAATACGTTGCAAACGCACTGTCTTTCATCAGCAGCGCCATTTTGGAGGCGGCTTTCAGCGATGCAAGGTATAATCCTCCCACATAGGTATTGGCTCCAAAAAAGGCAATATCGTAGGTATTGGCCTGTTCCTTTTCAATGAGCCCATCTGCATTGCCATCTTCGCCAATGATGTATTGGGTAGCTTTTTTTATCTTATCCCAATTGCGGGAAAGAAAAAGATCGTCTTTGGATAATAGATGCTCGCGGTATGCCTTGAGTATTGCGCCGGCATGCCCGTCGATTAATATGCCACCCCAGCCGTTACGCGCCAGCACGCCGCCATCGTCCTGGAAAGAGGTGCTGAAGTCCGTTTTTTCTCGTATATTTTTCTCAAGTTCCGGAAACAGTCTTGCCAGTGCCTGTTCATAATTCCAAACATGGGTACAGGTACCTGCGCAGGAGCCTACTCCTTCCCATGCCCAAAACTTATTTGTGGACCACCATTGACAGGTTTCTGTAGCCAGGGTTGACACGGGCATCATTACCCGTTGATTCAACCAGTATGGAAGGGTGGTATTGTTATAATAGGTGTCGTGAAAATCCATGGTTTCGCGCGTTAACCGATCCATATTCTTGTGAAGGGTTGTGGCTACGTCCAGCGCATTGTCGTACCAGTTGGCATACATATTTCCAATGGCGGGGCCGCCGGTAGGAACCGCCATGTTCCAGTTACCGCCTTCGCCATATTGCAAGGGACGATTAGGAAAATACCAGGTTAGTAAAAATGTAATTTCTTTGTTTTCGCCCGGCGCCAGTTCGAACGAAGCACCGGTTGCCCCGGTTAATTTTTTGCCGAACGGTTGCAGCGCTTCGGATTCTTCGGTATCCAGCGCTATACCGGCTCCTTTAAAATCGGCTGTAGCGAAAGCGTTATCATTGATCACGCTCAGGGCTATGTTTCCAAAATAGGGATGATGTTCGGGGAAAAATTTATCGTTGGAGGGGAGGTTACTGAACGAAATTTCATCAATATTAATGTGCCCCCAACTTCCGGTTTCTGAATCTACTATTTCAATATGCGCTTTTTGTCCCTTGAACGCTTTTACATCCCAACTTGCGTTTTCCAATTGCTCAGCATTGGTTCCGGCAGCCGTTTTTACTATTTTATTGTTGATGATGAGGTTAATACATGTTTTTTCACGATAAGCGCCACCGCCTATTTTATAATTGATATAATCATTCTGAATAAGAAAGTCCGGCGATACTAACTTTCCGGTGCCGCTGTCGCCATACGAAGTGAGTTTGGAGTTGATGAGAAAACGGCCTTCATACCCGCTAACAAAATCTTTGTCAGCATCAGCACTTTTTACAGGTGTTTTTCCAAACGCGGTACCTTCAGCTTTCCATTTTCCATAATTGCCCGATTCAAAATCTTCGAAAAGCTTTGTGGTGCGTATAACCGTGTTTATATTTTCCGTTTTCACCAGGTCCATTACCACTGAGGTCATTCCGCTGCTTTGGATGACACGGTTACGGAGGTTTCCGTATACCTTATCCTTCAAATCTATACAAACAAGATTTTGAAGCCAGCCCGTAATACTCACCTGTATTTTTTCGGGAGAAGTATTGGTGAACCGGTATTTTAATATGGTGCCGGGAGTGGCAGATTCTTTTGCATTGAGTGGAATGAATGGTGAAAAAACGGTAGCCTCGATCTGCAAGGGGAGGGGTTTGCCGGAAGATGCATATTGGATTTTTGCAACGGGATATTCTCCCGTAAATGAAATAGCATCAAAGTCCTTTTTGTTGAGTTCCCTGGTGGCAGACTTATCCTTTTGTTTTACGGTAACCGCAAATCCCTGGTCGATATAACTGAAGGGTTCAAAAGTTTGATAGCATACTTTCCAGGGACCGAGAGGTGTGTCAAAATTCAGCAACCAGTCTATACCGTAACCGGTGTTATAGGCGTTATTGGCAATCCACCAGTTGGCTAAAGTTCCATCTCCGCGCACATACAATTGTCCTGCGGCAATACCGCCACATGGCATGCCAATGGTTTCCAGTTCTTTGCCACGGTAAATCTTTTTTTCATTGTTCCACAGCGAATTTCCCCAATCCTGCGAAAGGTTTTTATTTGCCGGGATTTTGTGAGTGGGGTCTGTTGGCTGTGCAAAAACAGCTAACATCATGTTTGCCATTACCAATAAAAGGAATGCTGATCTCATAGCCACCGGTATATGTTTGTTTAAAAACTAAATTATACCAATAGGTTTACAAAACAATGTTTTACGGGCAATAAGCATCCGTTGCTACTGATTGTTGGAATTGGTGTTGGCTGGCAGGCGAATTTTCCCCAGTTTTTTATAGTAGGCAATTAAATCCGCAACTACTTCATTGTAAGTTGCCATACCCAATGGCTGATCGTTGGCCCTGAGATATTTGTCGTATATCCAGTCAATGGCAGGTTCTACCGGGTTTTCATATTTTTTATAATAGGCCTGTAATACTTCTATATCATTTTTTACGCCGGGATGTAACTGCTGTAAAAAATGATTGGCGGCGACCGAATCGGTTCTGTAAAGGCTGCGGTTGGCGTATAGAAAGAGATCAAAATACGCCGAGTACATAAAGAAAGTATTTCCTGAGTTTGTTGCCACAATATAACCCGCAAAGCTGGCCTCGTTTTCTTTGGCATATCCTATCTGGTGTGCTACTTCATGACAATTCACAAATGGCTGTAAAAAAGGTGGAATGCTGGTGTTCGTTTGTGCTTCACCGGTAAAGGGGTTGTAATAGCCCGAAATGCCGAGATAATTATTTATGCTATTAAAGAAGGATGTTTTAATGGATGGTTTGGTATATTCCAGGAATGGATATGTTACGGCTGCCTGTGCATATGCTTTCTGCGTTTCGGCATGCAACCTGCTGGCTGAAGGATAAGCGATTCCCTGGCGAACCAAAGTTGCTTTGCAGTTATTTACCTGTTGCACCAGGGTATCGTTAATAAAAAGCAGGTCTTCTTTTGAATACTTTTCCTGCTGAAAGCCTATCTGGTGACGAATACCTTTACGATCATAATTCAATCCCCATGCGAGGTTAAAAATGATATACAACAGCAAAAAAAAGGAGGCTGATTTAATGAACGCAGATTTTTGCAGTTGCCAGGGCAACCGCTCTCCCCGGATTTTTTTGATCAATCGAATCAGTTTCCAACCCGCTAACAAAAAAAGAATGCTATACAGGATGTCGCCCGCGCTAAAGGGAAAAAAGCCAAATAGTGTTCTGATGGCCACGCCAATATATGGGTATATGCCGGTTGAATACCAATTTTCTACCTGTTCCGGAAAGCATGCAAATATACGGATGCAAACAGCGAGGGAGGCAAGATAGAGTAAGGTTTTGCTGCTGTGCCCGGCGGGTCCTCGCATGATGTTGTATTGCTGAAAGAGTGAACGTTAATATCTAAAAATAAATAGTTTTCAGCAATGCGCAGCCCGGGGCTGCTAAAAATAACAATACCTGCACGGTTTGATCAGCCGTGCAGGTTGAATATAATGGGTCTGAAAAAAAAGACTACTGTGCCATGGCGTGTTCTTCTTCCGCAGGCATTTCCACTACATTGGCCACACTCCCTTCTCCAACATGACATTGACCGTTGAAGGCTACTGTGGGTTCTACCTGTAACTTGCCGGCGCTGATATTACCTTTTATAGTGGCTTTACCCCTGAGGTTTAATAATTCCTTGATAATGATTTTGCCACTTACTTTACCGAGTATATCGGCTTGCTGACCTTCAATGTCGCCTTCAACACTTCCTTCGGCTCCAATCAACACTTTTGCCGAACCTGAAATGTTTCCCTTTAAGGTTCCGTCTATACGGATATCTCCGCTGCTGATAATATCACCTTTAATAACAGTACCGGCACCAATGAGACTTGTACCTGAAGCTGTGGGGGAGATGTCAATTTCGGATCTGGTTTTTGATGAGAACATGGTTATTGGTTTTAAATGATTAATTTTCGATGTCGTCTTCCCTGGGTATAGTTAACTGGGTGGTGTCTGTTAGCGCTTGCGTGTTTCCTTTCAACACATTTTGTATGGATTCAAGGTACTGATCGCGGTATTTCATCTGTTGTTTTAACGAATCGGTTTCCATTTTCAGCGTTATCAGCTCGCCCCTGTCCGATGCATCTCCATAGCCCGGAACGTAATAACGGAGTGGTGTAAATACCAGCAATGCTACTGTTACGCCTACCAATGCAACAAATATGGTGCATAAGGTAATGTAAACACTGAGCCGCGACAGTCTGAAGGTTACCACTTCTTCGTACGTATCATCATTCATTACTACCAGCCGGTACCGGTTACGCAGGTGTTGCAGTGTTCCATCCGTATCAAATATCTTTGCCATTATCAGTTATTTGTGTTAAAAATAACCACTTTGACTTAGTTGCGGGAGCTAAAGCTTGAAAAAATGTACAATTAAAAATAATTTCGCTGAAATTGAGTTTATTATACGAACGAACTACACATACATGCCTTATCGTAAATTTCTTTTAACGTCAATACTTATCATTTTATTTCATTGCAGTCAATTTTCATCTGCGATGGCGCAAAGAGATGTGGAGTCGCTTGATGTGGAGAAGCCCGAAAAATACGAAAACCGCATTTTGGGGTCCGATAAAACTTTTACTAAAAAATATACCTATCCCCGCAGGATCATGCAGGGAATGAGTACCCATTATAATTTTTTTTTCAACGCCAATATTAAAGTGGACGAAGTTGTAGCCGGCGCCAAACAAGGTTTTGTTGATGATTACACCGAATTACTTCCCTTCTATAATTATACGCTCGACGCTACGGCTTCTCAAAAAACAGAACTGGATTCGGTATTGGAGAAATGCAATGCAGGCATTTTACTTCACGATCTCAGAAATGAGTGGATCGATGACCTTTACCTGCTGATGGGGAAGGCTTATTTTTTTAAGAAAGAATTCGACTCAGCCGGGATAGCTTTTCAGTACATTAATTATTATTTTCAGCCCAAGACCAAAGAAGAGCTGGGATACAAAAAATACATAGGCAGTAACCTGAACGATGAAGGGAATATATATTCGGTTTCCACCAAAGAAAAGACCAGCATTACGTCAAAAATTTTCTCCGAACCACCATCCCGTAACGAAGCCCTGATCTGGCAATTAAGAAACTTCATAGAAGACAGCACTTACGGTGCAGCATCGGGAATGATGGAAACGCTGAAAAGAGACCCGCTTTTTCCCGGCAGGCTAAAGCCCGCTCTCGAAGAAATGCAGGCTTACCTTTTCTATAAAAATAAGCAGTGGGATAGTGCAGCACATCATTTGATTTTGGCTTTGGACAATGCTGAAAGTATCGCGGAGCAGTCAAGATGGGAATATCTGATAGGGCAGTTGTATGCATTAACAAAAAACGCTGCAGAAGCGGCCATTTATTTCGATCGATGCATTAAACATACCATCGACCCGGTGATGGAAGTGTATGCACGGTTGAGTAAAATAAAGCTCGCACAGGGCGATAGCGAAGAAAAGATTATTGACGACAACGTGGCGCAATTGCTTAAGATGGCCCGGCGCGACAAGTATTACAACTACCGTAGTATTATCTATTACATGGCTGCGCAGATGGAAATGCAGCGTAATAATTTCGAGGCAGCCAGCGCTTATCTTTTGAAAGGCGTTACCTATAACAATGAAAATCTCGATCAGCGCAACCGGTCATATTTGTATCTTGGCGACCTGGCTTTTGAGAAGAAAGCGTACGAGTTGGCTTACCGTGCTTATGACAGCCTCGATGTCAACAGCCCTGTAGTAAAAAATGCCGAGGTCATCAGGCAGAGGAAGGACGCGTTAAGCGAGGTTGTAAGCCGGTTGCAAACCATAA
>CAYMKT010000027.1:24051-27053 GCA_964391065.1 uncultured Terrimonas sp.
TTTTCAGCATTTCGAAACAATTGGGGAACACGCCCTGAAGTAGACAACTGGAGAAGAATGTCGGCTGTTACCGCACAGTTTAACGCACCGCCACAAACCGAAAATGGAGCGCCAGGCGCTGCAGTGGAAGAAGGCGCCGAAACCGTTGCGGACATCAGTTATGAAGGATTGATGAAAACGCTTCCGCTCACCCCTGAAGCGTTGCAACTGTCTAACGACAGCATTCAATCTGCACTCTTTGGGTTGGGAAAAATCTTTAAGGATCAGTTCGAAGACTATGCAGAAGCCATAAAAAACTACGAAGCCCTGCTGAACCGTTTCCAGGATACACGTTACCAGGAAGAAGCGATCTTTGATTTGTATTATTGTTATGCCAAACTCAATATGCCGGTTAAAGCCAGGCAATACCGGGAAATTCTGACACGGGTTGCACCTCAAAGTCAGTACATCGAATATATCGACAACCCTAAGGCGGTGGAGGAACGTAAAACCCGGTTTAAAGATGAAGCTACCCGAAACTACGAGCATATTTACAACCTTTTCCTGGAGGGAAAATTTGAAGAAGCTGTAATCCAAAAGGCATATGCCGACAGCATTTACGGAACCGTATACTGGTCGCAGCAATTGTTATACATAGAATCGATATATTATATCAAACAAAGAGACGACAACTCCGCTATCAACGCGCTTCAGAACCTCATCCATATCGACAGGGAAGCTCCTATTTCTAAAAAAGCTGAGCATATCATCAGTGTTTTGAAAAGGCGCGACCAGATAGAAAAGTATTTAACTGATCTCGATATTGAAAGGGCGAAGGAAGACTCAGTGGTGCTGGTAGAAACGGTGGTAGAAACGAAAGCTGCTCCCAAATCGGGCGAAAAGCAACAAGTAGAGACTGCTGTTGTACCCCGGGCCGAAGCAGTAACGGTGGGCAAACAAGGCCCTATTAAGCCTGCAATTGATTCCTCTGTCTTTAATAAGCCAAAACCTAAACCCCAATCCGAGTTTAGCTATAAGCCGGCCGAACAGCATTATGTGGCAATAGTATTGAACAAGGTGGATGTGGTGTATGTTAATGAAGCCAAAAATGCATTCAACCGCTACAACCGCGAATCCTTTCGCGATCAACCCATTGAAATAACCATGTTGCCGCTGGATGAAGAAAATAAATTGATGCTCATGTCTGGCTTTGGCGATGCCATCAGCGCATTAAATTATGTAAAAAGAACCAACCCCGTAGCAGGGGCGCAGGTGGTGCCCTGGCTGGCAGCAGACAAATTTTCATTTTTGGTGATTTCGGAAGGGAACCTTGAAATATTAACAGAGAATAAAGATCTGCGGGCTTACCAACGGTTCTATGGCGGCAGCTACCCGGTGCTGAAACAGTAAGCTATTATCTTTGAGTATTTTATAAAGTAATTAACGGCATTAAGCATGAAATTTGCATTCAATGTCTCTGCCGGGGTAAACGGTTTGGTCCATAATCAATCATAATACTTTCATATGACAAAGTCGGTAAAATATTTATGGAGAATCTTCTTTTTGGGGCTGGGCTTTGGTATACTCTTCATCCTGTTAATTTCATGGGGTGTATTTGGTAAACTGCCGTCCTTGTCGGAGTTAGAAAATCCGTCCATACTTTCCGCTTCTGAAGTGTATGCTGCCGATGGAAGGCTGATGGGCAAGTATTTGGTTGTAGATAGAACCAATGTACTTTTCAGTGATATCTCACCTAATGTAATTAATGCATTGGTGGCTACGGAAGATGAGCGTTTTTATAATCATTCCGGCATAGACGCGAAGGGCTTGGCCCGGGCGTTTTTATTTTTTGGAAGTGAAGGCGGAGCCAGCACTATTACGCAGCAATTAGCCAAAAACATGTTGGGTCAGGGGAGCAGAAACACGATATCAAGAATGATTGAGAAGTTGAAAGAGATGATTGTGGCCATCAGGCTGGAGCGAAACTTCACGAAAGAGGAAATATTGGCATTATACCTGAACACAGTGGAGTATAGCGATCACGTATTTGGCATCAGGAATGCCTCCCGAACTTTTTTTCAGAAAGATCCGTATCGGCTCAGTGTGGGTGAATCGGCAGTGCTGATTGGAATGCTGAAAGCTACCGGAACCTACAACCCAAGAGTGTATCCCAAGCAGGCAGTTGACAGGAGAAATACGGTAATAGACCAGATGGTTCGCAACAAATACCTGTCGGCGGCTGAAGCGGGTAAGGTTAAATTAACGCCGATAGAACTGAACTATAAAAAGATGGACCAGAATACCAATCTGGCTCCATATTTTATTGACGTGCTGCGCAATGATATCCGGGATTGGTGCAAAGCGCATAAAAATCCAAAAACAGGTGAACCCTATAGTATTTATAAAGACGGACTGAAAATTTATACCACCATCGATCCCCGCATGCAGCTCTACGCGGAAATGGCGGTTGCACGTCACATGCCTAACCTGCAGAAAATTTTTGATGCCCAGAAAAATATTAAGGATGGAACTGTGTGGGAAACCAAAGATGGCAAATCCGTATTGGAGCGCGCCGTGAAACAAAGTGAGCGTTGGAGAAATCTAAAAGACGATGGGGTAGCAGAAGCAGCTATCCGCAAATCGTTTAACGAAAAGGTTAAGATGAAGGTGTTTGCCTGGAACAACAAGCGTGAAAAAGACACGGTAATGACGCCGCTGGACTCTATCAAGTACAACAAGCAGATGCTGCAGGCTTCTTTTATATTAACGGATCCTTTAACCGGCGAAGTAAAAGCATGGGTTGGTGGAATTGACTTTAAGACCTTCAAATACGACCATGTTAATTCAAATACCAAACGGCAGGTGGGTTCTACATTTAAGCCGATTTTATATACCCTGGCTATTATGAATGGCTATACACCGGAAACCGACATCTCCGTAGACCCTGTAGACCTTGGGGGTAAAATGATAGGCGACAGCAAATATTCGGGCACCCGGCCAATGAGTTATTGCCTGGCTGCATC
>CAYMKT010000027.1:27153-32762 GCA_964391065.1 uncultured Terrimonas sp.
TTTACCACTTCTCATAAGGAAGTGATCAATGAAACGGATGCTTACATTATGACAAAGATGATGCAGGGTGTTGTTGATTTTGGCACAGGGCGTTCGCTGCGTAGCACCTACGGTATTAACGCCGAAGTAGCGGGTAAAACCGGCACTACCAACAACAACGCAGATGGTTGGTTTATTGGATTTTCTCCGCAATTGCTTGGAGCGGCATGGGTAGGGGCAGACGACCCTATTTTACGAATCTCCAATAATTATATCGGGCAGGGAGCTAAGATGGCCTTGCCGATATGGGCGTATTTTTTCCAGGAAGTGTATAAAGACAAAACATTGGGTATAGATTCCAAAGCCCGGTTTGTACAGCCCGAAAGTTTAAAGAACGAAATGGGCCACGACTGGTCAAACCCTTCCTTAACCGATACACCTGTACTCGAAGGATCTGATGGATATGGAGATGCCAGTCAATATATTGATGTGCCGGTAAGTGATGGCCGGGAAAAGGTAACAACAGAATCGCAACTGAATGCAGAAGAGCAAAAAATACTCGACGAGGTACAAAATGACAATAAGAAAAAAGATAAGGTAAAACCACAGGATGAGCCTGAAGAAAAGAAAAAGGGGCTTTTCAAAAGGATATTCGGGGGAAAGAAGAAAAATAATTAGCGGGGTGTGTGTTTTGAGCCGAAAGTGGCTGAGTATTTTCTTTGCAGCAACAACTTACTGCTCCTGGTGTTTACGAAGAATATTGCTCACTTGATTTTTTCAGCAGTACAGGATGCTCTATTCTATGCCGGGTAATGGCGGGCGCTCCTGCCCATCGAAACCAGGTAATGAACTGCTTTAAAGAAGTCGTTCATGCGCGTTACTGCCAGCTATTGCGGTCAGTGGCGCAAGTACGTTCCCAATGAGAAAAATTATTTCATATATGCTCCCTGCCGCATTAGCGTTTTCTGTGCTATCCTGCTCCTATTCTGCCAAGGCTACCCGCAGGTTGTTACAGCAGGCAGAAAATGCAAAGCCGTATGATATTATCATTGTACCCGGGATCGCTTTTGAAAACGGTAAATGGAATCGTACAATGAAAGGAAGGGTATACTGGTCTAAATACCTTTTCGACAGAGGGATCGCCTTAAATGTCATGTATTCCGGATCTGCAGTGTATAGTCCGTATTATGAAGCTGAGATTATGGCGATGTACGCAAAAGCTATTGGCATTCCTGCCAGGCATATTTACACCGAAACCAAAGCAGAGCACAGTACCGAAAATGCCTACTACGGATACAAAAAAGCAAGGCAGCTCGGTTTTAAACGGATAGCCCTTGCCTCCGACCCTTTTCAAACAAAATTATTACGCAAATTTGTTCGCAAAAAAGTGGATGCGGGTATGGGGCTTATTCCAATGGTGATAGATACCATGAAAGCCATAGAACCCTCCATGATTGACCCCGAAATAAATGCGGAAGCCGCTTTTAAGCCCGATTTTATTTCCATAAAAAAACGCGAAAGCTTTTGGAAAAGGTGGCGGGGAACCGTTCGGGGAAATATCGATACTACAGCTTATTCCGATTAAACCGCGATATTTTCCAGGATCATTATTTGAAGATGGCTAAAACATAAAAAATCCGGGGCTACCCGGATTGATAAATCATTTGCTCAATGCTGCCTGCCAACTGCTCATTTCTCTGGCTAATGCTGCATCTTTTTGGCATCATCAAGAAACTTGGCCAATCCTATATCGGTTAATGGATGTTTCAATAAACCCAGGATCGGTTCGAGCGGGCAGGTGCAAACATTGGCGCCCAGTTCAGCCGCCCTGACAATATGCAAAGAACTGCGTATGGAAGCTGCCAGTATTTCTGTTTTGAAGCCCTGCAGGGCATAAATCTGCGCTATTTGTCCAATCAGTTCCATGCCATCCCAACTGCTGTCGTCTATTCTTCCAATGAAAGGCGAAACATAATTGGCGCCGGCTTTGGCAGCCAAAATGGCCTGTCCGGCCGAAAATACAAGCGTACAATTTGTTTTAATGCTATTGTCGGAAAACCATTTTAATGCTTTAATACCGTCTTTTATCATCGGCACTTTTACCACAATATTAGGGTGGATCGCCGCTAATACTTTTCCTTCGGCAACGATGCCGTCAAAATCAGTAGAAATAACTTCTGCACTTACATCCCCATCAACCAATTCGCAAATGGTTTTGTAGTGGTTTTTAATAGCTTCCTCGCCTTTAATGCCTTCTTTGGCCATTAAGGATGGGTTGGTAGTAACACCATCTAATATTCCCAGTTCGTGGGCTTCTTTAATTTGAGCAAGATTCGCCGTATCAATAAAAAACTTCATAACCTTAATTTTACTTTATTCTTTGGATTTATATAAAATGAGGGAGCTAATATACGGAAATAAAAAATGGCAAGTTACTTATATCGCACCGCTACAACCGCTTACCCTTGCTACCTTCCGGTCCTGGGGGAGTTCAGCAGGAGCTGGTCGTATAAGACTTGCCGCTGCGAAGATACGAAAGAACCGGTTGCCATGAAAATTAATGCCTGTTGAATTTGGATTTTGATTGGATGTTAAAACTGCCCAGGCCGGTTTGTCATTGAATTAATAACGGTTACATTCATCAACCGGTCAGATCTACCTCCCAGTTCGCGGTAATAAACTAATATGGTGTATTGGTTTTCGGTTTCCCAAATATTGCCCTCCGTTTCATCTGTAATAAATTTGAGTGATTTACTTTTTTTATCAGCAAGCCCATAAGCATAATCGTAATAACCCTGTTTGAGCTGCAACGTGGTTTCGTACACCCTTTTCTCTTCATTCCAGGTCATTCTGGCGCTATCATCTTTTCCATAATTAGTCATTTGTCCAATAATGTACAGGTCATCCGGGTAGGGCGCGTTGGCCGGAGTTTGATAAGTAAAGTGAACCGTGGCATAATCGCCGTTCCAATAGGGGTTTACATTTTCATTGGTTAGCCCGGCGTATATTCCATTATAATCTTTGTAGTAAATGTATCGTTGCGAGTTGCGCGAAAGGTCGGGTATGGCATACAGATCGTAAGCGGTGTTGGTATTTTCCTGCCGTCGAATCCTGTCGCTCAGCAACCGGAAACTGGTGAGGTCGAGCCAGCGCCATTCCCGCATGGCCGGCATTACACAATCATTTTCAGTATTGTATTCATAGGTGTTACCGCGTATGATACTGGGTTTGAGGTTTTGAATACAATTGTCCCACCTCTTATTTTGGAGGATCACCACTTTTATTTGCTGGTGCGGGTAATCAACCTTGAGTAAGCCTGCATTAACCGTAAACTGAATTTTTTGATGCGACCTGAATTTTTGCTGGTTGAAGGGCTGCTGTACCTGCGCAGCCACTACAATACCCGCGTCCGCAACCAGGAAGCGCCGGGTAAAAGCCAGTTTGGAGGTATCGCCATTGATAAAAACTTTCACTACATAATTGCCGGCTTTGGTGGGCACAATATCCCTGCCGGGAAAGGTTAGCTGGTAATGGGTATACCGGGTAAGTACCTGCGACGAACGGCGATAGTTAGAAATGCGTTGATTGGTATATCCTTTGGCATAATCAAAATAGCCCATTTGCACATTCGACCAATCGGCATTGCGCATTTCAATATTGTAGTAGTAGTTTTTTATATCACCATCCATGTCATCAAAATCAAGTTGCAGCAAATCGTTACTGTTTAATCTGATAATGGGATAGGCGGTTTGGTCGCCGAACATATGGAGTTGAACGGTTTTGATATTTTTCATGAACACCTGATCCGGCTCCCGCTGTGCCTGCAACGTTATACTCAAAAGCAAACTGCACGAACAGCATAAAACAAAGTAACGCGTATACATCGGCTAATTCTTTTATCTTCACAAATTAGTAAAAACGAAGGGATTGAATACAGCTTCATTTATTGCAAAACGAATAGCATTTAACCGGGAGCGGTCTTTTTCCCGTTTCATTATCAGGCTGGCAATAGCGGCAACCGCCATCAGCGTTGCGGTAATGATTATGACCCTGGCGTTTGTAAATGGCTTCCAGGAGGCGGTGAGCCAGAAAATTTTTAGCTTCTGGGGCCACCTGCGGGTGCAGCATTATGAACAATATAAATCTGCCATCGCAGAGGAATCGCCTATCGTTAAAAACGATACCATTGTTGCCGAATTATCCGCCATACAAAGTGTAAGGCAGGTGCAACCCTTCGCCACCAAATATGCTATTCTTAAAACCTCCGAATCAATAGAAGGGGTGCTTTTTAAAGGGGTAGACCGTCACTACGATTTCAGTTCCATGCAGCAATTCCTCACAGCGGGCCGCTGGGTACAGTTCAGCGATTCATCTTACAGCCGCGAAATTGTAATATCCGAATACACGGCAAACCAGTTACAACTGAAAGTGAATGACAGGGTGCTGATCTATTTTTTTAAAGGACAGGATCAAAAACCACGGCCCGATAAACTCACTATTGTAGGACTGTACAAAACCAACATGGAGGAATACGATAAGCTGTATGCCATTGGCGATCTTACGCTGGTACAACGCCTGAACGACTGGACCAAAGGAGAGATTGGCGGGTATGAAATTTTTTTAAAGGATTATCATGCCATGGATGAAGTGAACAGTGAAATATTTGAAACCCTTCCTAACGAATGGGGTAGCAAAACCATCAGGAATATTTATCCTAATATTTTCGACTGGCTGAAGCTGCAGGATACCAACCGCGATGTGGTGCTGGGCGTAATGATCATTATTGCCATCATTAACCTGGTAACCTGTTTAATAATTATGGTGCTGGAACGTACGAGAATGATCGGCGTTTTAAAAGCCGTGGGCGCTACCGACTGGACCGTTCAAAAAATATTTACCGTGCAGGGCGTCATTATTACGGGTGTGGGTATTTTTTTGGGATTGTTGATCGGACTGGGCATTTGCATATTACAGATGAAAACCCATTTTCTTACTTTCTGGGACGAGAACGCCTACTATATGCAGGTGGTGCCGGTTAAGATCGTTTGGTGGGAAGTGGTAGTCGTGGTGTTGGGCACCCTGCTGGTATGTACCCTTACTTTGTTAATACCCTCTCTTGTAAGCCGCAGCATACAGCCTGCCAAAGCGGTGCAGTTCAGGTAAAGGCTCACTCATTGTACAGCCGGTCGTGAATATTGCCCAGGTCCTGTTCGAGTATACGGGTATATTTGCTGAAGTCCGCATCGTTGCCTCTTATTTTGGCCAGTTCCTGCAAATCGGAAACCCTTTCATAGTCAACTGATGTATCAAACAGCCGGGCTCTTTGTTCCAGGTCTGCTACATATTGATCCTTGTCTAATGCTTTGTAGGTCATTTGCATACCAGAAAGTTCGGTTGCCGACGGATTAAAGTCAAATATAGTTTCCATGGGCACAAAATAATCGATTTTTTTGTTTGATAAAACATAGGTCAATCCACTCCTTGTCGTGCCGCTAAAAGGCAGTCTTTATAGATGCTTCCTATGTCAGCATGACAATACAGGAGGGAGACATAATAGTTGATACGAAGCTCCATTATTTTTGATGGTCTGAGTTGCGCTGGGGTCTTCCTCAAAGCTGTTGCGGGAAGCT
>CAYMKT010000028.1:0-16643 GCA_964391065.1 uncultured Terrimonas sp.
TTCAAATCCCGGCTTCGCAAATGCGTGAATGTTGACACTTGCGTTCTTGATGAACGCATAGTCTAATGGGGATATAGAGGTTGTCTTGAAAGGCATGGATACAAGTTCCCTTGATGCCATGGTACCTGTCTTCAAGCCGTTAGTAAGGATTCCGATGCCTGGGTTCGCTGTGGCGGAGGAACAAACGGCAAAACAATCCTGCTATTCCCTTTCCTTTTTCAACAATTTTGCTTCTAACTGTTCCAGCGGCACGCCCTTGGTTTCGGGCATTTTAAAAATCACCCACAGCAATTGCAGCACCATCATTGCGGCAAAGAACAGAAATATTTTTGCGGGGCCAATATGGGGGTTTCCTGCGAAAAAAGGAAAAACGCTGGTAATTAAAGCCGCCATGATCCAATGCGTGGAGCTGCCCAGTGATTGTCCGTACGATCGCACCTGGTTGGGGAATATCTCTGAAATAAACACCCAAATTACGGCGCCCTGGCCGATGGCATGGGAAGCGATAAAAATGAAGAGTAATGCAGGAACGATCATTCCGCCCAAATACTGAAAATGAAAGGCAGCGGCCACTGCGCCTAACGACAATATATAACCGACGGAGCCAATGAGCATCAGTTTCTTTCTGCCTATCCTGTCAATCAGGTATAGTCCCAGCATGGTAAAAACAAGGTTCACCAAACCAATGCCGGCACTTTGCAAAAACGCTGCCGTTTTGCCGATGCCGGCCAATTCAAACACGCGGGGTGCGAAATAAATGATAGCATTGATGCCTGACATCTGGTTAAAAAATGCAATAAGGAAAGCCATGACTATTGGCGTTGTGAACTTGCCGCTTAAGAAGCTGCCGAGGCTTGCTTTCTGTTTTTCTTCGTCAATGGAGTGGTGAATGGCGGCAATGGCATCGTCCACCCCTTCGGGATCGGAGATTTGCAGTATGGCTCTTGCTTTTTGATACTCTTTTTTATGCACCATTAACCATCTGGGGCTTTCCGGAACCAGGAACATCAGCACAACAAATAGAAAAGCAGGTAAGGCTTCAACGCCCAGCATCCACCTCCACGCGTGTTCGCCCATATTTTGCAACAAGTAGTTGGAGAGGTATGCCAGCAATATGCCTAATACAATGTTGAACTGGAAGGTGGCAACGAGTTTTCCCCTGTTTTTGGCGGGCGCTATTTCCGAAATATACATTGGCGCTACAACCGATGAGGCGCCCACACCCAGTCCGCCCAAAAAGCGGAACAGCATAAAAGAAAATACTTCTGGCGCCACGGCCGACCCCACAGCAGAAACAAAATAAAGGACACCAATAACGATCAGCGTATTTTTTCTGCCATATTTTTCGGCGGGTATGCCGCCAAACAAAGCCCCGATTATGGTTCCGTACAGCGCGGAGGCAACGGCCTGCCCGTGCAGTACATCACTTAAGCCCCACAGTTTTTGAATTTCCTGTTCGGCTCCGGAAATAACGGCCACGTCTATACCAAAAAGCAACCCGCCCAGGGCTACAACAATGCTCCAGGAAATCAGTTTTGCATTCATATAGTAAGATTTGTAAAGCCGGGTTTACCATTGCGAGGCGGCTTTAGTCATTAATTCGAACAACCACTACCTTTTTAAACAAGCTAAATGACCTGGCGCAGTTCCGGTTTATTTTCTCATTACAACCCGCAGCACGTACATATCCGCAGTAATGTACAGGGTTTTATCATCATCGGCTAAGGCCACGTTGCTGCAGGCCGCAGGGATCTTTATTTTGCCGATTACTTCTTCATCCTTGTTAAATATCCACACCCCGCCGGGACCGGTAGCAAAAATATTTCCGGCTCTGTCTACCTTCAATCCATCCGCGCCACCCCCTTCTTTTTTACCTTCTTCAGTAGCATTGTATAGCATTCTCAGGTTATACAAACTATCATTGGCGCCAATATCAAACATATACCAGCCATTTTTATCGGGATCGGAATTGGCAACGATCAATGTTTTTTCATCGTTGGTAAAAGCGATACCGTTGGGGCGGGTAAGCGAATCCGTTAGTAGCTGTACTTCTCCTGCACTGTTCACTTTAAATACACCCTGGTAAGGCAATGCTTTGAGCGGGTCGTCCATGTTTTTTTCAAGTCCGTATGGCGGATCGGTAAAAAAAAGGTCGCCATTGCTCCTGAACACCGCATCGTTCGGACTATTGAATTTCTTTCCCTGGTAGTTGTCGGCCAGCGATGTAAAATCAGGTTTTGGCGCATTCAACGGCGCATTCATTACCGCTATGCGCCGGTCGCCGTGCTGGCACAGCACCAGTTTGCTTTCCTTATTAAGGAGCAATCCGTTCGCGCCGGGTTCACCGCTGCGGGGCGTTTGCCCGGTATAGCCCGAAGGCGTAAGGTATAGTTCGGCGCCACCGGCTTCTGTCCATTTCATTATTTTGTTGGGTGGGATATCAGAGAACAACAACATTTTTTCACTTTCAACCCATAGCGGGCCTTCGGTCCAATCGTAGCCTTCACTGATAATTTCAACTTTTGCACCGGGCGCTATTATTTTTTCGAGCGCAGTATCCAGTTCTTCGATGGAACCAGTTGTTTTAAAAGTGCCAGGGGCATTACAGCCCAGGAACGCCATAAAGGCGACAGGGAGAAGCATTTTATTCATATCAGCATTCGTTATTAGGAATAATGAAGATATTATTTATTCGGGTATCATGCGTTAAGGGGGCAGATAAGAGAATTAATATGCAGAACAAAGCGCTTATATCTTGCATGCTTACGGCATCAGAAAAATGGAGCCCCCCCGATCTTTTCAGGGAAGGGTCTATTCTTCGGTCAATCTATCATCGCGGTAGGGGATGTTGAATTGGCTGAAGCAAATACAGATGCTTCCTGCGTGCATGACAGGGTGCGGATGCCCGTTAAGCGGGATAAGCTATGACAGGCAGTTGTTTACAACACGACATCCCCTAAAAAAACAGCAAAGCCCCTGTTGAGCTTTGCCGTTTGTATCAATAGAAAACTAATGTTATTCCTAAAATGCCGGATCCGCCGGTGTGTTCGGGTTGTTATCTCTTTCCCTGAAAGGATAGGGGAAGAGGTCTCTTTTTCTTTCAGACAGCGGGCGGGCAAAACGACGCATATCCTCCAGCTTTAATCCCGACATATACAATTCTATGCAACGCTGGCGGTATATTTCATCCAGTACTGCCGCCTGTGTCATCGCGCCTGAATAAGCGGGCTCATCTGCGCCAATACCAAATGGATCGTCGGCAGGTTTTTTGGTGATCACTTTGTTCAGCTCCGTTACGGCTGCATCCAGGTCGGGTGCTGACTGGCGCGCATAGCATTCAGCTTTAATGAGTGTTATTTCTCCCGGCAGGTAATAGGGCCATGGAGAAGTAGACGTAGCGCCAAAACCACCCACCCGGTAAAGTGGTGCGATGGCAGTATTCATTGTGGTGTAAAAGCCTACACGTTTATCCGTTGCCGATGGCTCTAAGCCCGCAGGCAGCCCGAAAGTAGCATCAATGGGTTGAAAAACATTGTTGGTAGAGGTAGCGGTTTCGTAAATGGGGTTAATGCTCACAGCGTCAAAATTCATCGTGCTTTTTTTGGTGAGGTCAACCGCATTAGCGGCAGCCAGGGCTACGGTATAATTTCCGGCGAATAAGGCATAACGTGCTTTGAGTGCCTGCAGGGTGTTTACGATATCGGTACCCGGAGGAATATTGGTTCCAAAGTCGGGACTTACGGGACTGGATTGTATCATTGCCAAAGCCCTGTCGATAGTGGAGATCGCCTGTTCAAATCCCTGTACGCGCGCAGAGAACGATACGTCAATACCAACGGTGTCGGGTACCTGCTCCCAGTACATCGCGAGGCTTCCCGCAGCCATTGCTTTATAAATACTGGCATACCCGGTTAAGCCGCTTACATATCCCGGGTCGCTCAATGCAGGCGCTTCGCTTATAATACGGTTGGCATCAAAAATAATCTTGCTTGCATTGGCCCATATGTTAGCCAAAATAGTATTGGTGCCATCTACCGCAGCGCCTCCAACATTGAGTTGTGCTTCTGCGGTGTTGCCGGTATTTAATATGATGAGTTCATTGGTTGTAAACCCGTTTGCGGCAACGATATTGTATACTGTGCCCGCCCTGGAATAGGAATACTTCTTTTGTAAACCGATAGCTACAGAAGTCATGCCCCGCGCTGAGGTAAATACCAGGTCCTCCGGTGCGGCATTCGGGTTGTCGAAATTCTTTTTGCAACCCACCGATGCCGTTAAACCCAGGATCACTGTTGCTATAATGGATGTTTTGATAATCGTTTTCATCAGAAAATATTTATAATGAATGAAGTCTGATTGGTTGTATTGCGGCCGTTTTTGTTATTAAAATTTAGCCTGTATCGAAAAGCTAAAGGTTCTTGGAATAGGCACGGAACCAAAATCAATACCTCTCAGCAGGGTACTTTGTCCGGCCGCGTTCACTTCCGGATCGTGGCCATCGTAGTCATCCCAGCTAACCAGGTTTCTTCCACTCAACTGGAAAGTAATATCGCTGATGGATTTTACACGTCCGAGGTTATAACTCAACGATATTTCGCGCAACTTCACAAAAGACCCATCGTCAACACGCCATTCTTCTATACCATAAATACCTGAAATATATCCCCTGGGTAGAATGCCATTATGTTCCAGTTCCGATACCTTACCATTACCCACTCCCTGCCGTGTTCTAAAGTCGGCATTGAAAACGTCTACGCCCTGCACGGCATCCAACTGTAGCCTCAACCCGAATCTTTTATAAGAAAATACATTCACAAGCGTAGCTGTATAATCGGGATTAGGATCACCAATAATTTTCCTTAAAACAGTGCCGGTGGGTTGTCCGTTCGCATCTCTATTGGTGGTATATGTAGTAGGACTCGTTTGCACGCCTCTTTCGGTGGTAGGAATGCCGGCTGTTGTTTTAATCAGTTCGCCGTTTCCGTCAACCGCGAAAAAAGTTCCGTAAAAAACGCCTATAGGCTCCCCTTCTAATATAGCAACCGGCGCCCCGGCATTGGTGCTGAATAAGGTTAACGCCTGTCCGATATCCAATGCTTTATTTCGGTTGTAGTTAAAAATGGCATTGATATCCCACTTGAAGTATCTCCGGATTACAGGCGTGCCGCCCAATACCAATTCAAATCCTTTGTTTTCCAATGAACCAAAGTTGTTTAGTAAACTGCTAAAACCTGTGGTGGGCGCAATTACCCGGTTAATGAGCAGGTCGGTAACTTTTTTATGGTATACGTTAACGGTAAGATTAACCCTGTTATTAAAGAAAGCCATATCGGCGCCTATTTCCAGTTCCCGCTGGCGTTCGGGTTTAATATTGGGATTAGCCAAAATGGTGCTGCCGGTTAACGCTGATTTACCTACATAGGCCGACGGTGTGTAGGTATTAAACCGCGAATAGGGTCCGATGCCGGTAAGGTTTCCACTTTCACCATAAGCGGCCCTGATTTTCAACAGGTCCCACCAGTTTGATAAACCTGACTCCTCCCAGAATTCAGACGAGGAGGGTACATAGCTCACACTGGCTTTTGTATATACCTGGTTACGTTGGTCTTCGCCAAATACAGAAGATCCATCCAGGCGAACGGCGCCGGTAACAAAGAGTTGGTTATTAAAGCGGAAATTCTGCTGCAGGAATGCACCGAAAATAGATAATTCACTTCTTTCGTCGGCGCCAGGCAAAACAGTTGAGGCGCCGTTTACGGTTTCCACCAGTGGCGCTAAACCTCTTCCCTGGAAAAGGATGTACTCGTTCCTTTCATATTGTTGCGAAAAACCAATTTGCGTGGTGGACCCCAGTTTTTCAGTAATGTTTGCCGTATAGGTAGCGTTAAGGTCATTGTTAATACCAAAGAAATTGTTAGAAGCGGTACTGGCGTACCCGTTTCGGGTTGCGTCGAGTGATATACCACCGCCGTAAAAGCCATCGCCAACATTATAACTATAAGGCGGAATAAGGGTTGTACCCGATTGGGAATAATTATCAATACCCAGGGTATAATCGATAGTGAGATTCCTAAAAGGTTTGATTTTTAAACCGGCATTAGCCAATATACGACCAGTTCTTTGCTTTTGCTTTATGTCTTCAATAACCGAAACGGGATTTACACGTCCGCGTTCCCCCACCGCCTTTATATTGCCATTTCCATCTCTTGTCCATATATCGTGAAAGTTACCAATAATGGTTACCGAGTTCATGGGTGAAAAGAAGGAGTTGCCATCTGGTTTTTCATCTGCGGAGCTGTTGATATAGTTAAGTCCTATATTAAAGCTCAGCCATTTGTTGAAGGTCTGATCCACGTTAGCCCTGAAGCTATAGCGTTGAAAATCGGTGTTTTTAACAATACCCTGGTTAAAAAAGTAGGAGGCCGATGCAAAATATTTTGTTTTTTCTGTTCCCCCGGAGGCAGAGACGGTATTGTCTGTGCCCAGGGCCGTCCTGAAAATATAATCCTGGTAGTCATAACGGGTTACCGGGGTGGTATTGGTAAGACTGGGCGTAAGGATGTCTTGTGTTTCTACATCGGGAGAGCCGCCAAATTTGGTTGGCGCCTGGCTAACTTCAAGTTTATTTCTTAGCTCACTGCTGATAATGCTGGTTGAAAAATTAATAGAGGGAGCGCCGGTCTTGCCTCTTTTTGTAAAAATCTGTATTACACCGGCATTGGCGCGGCTACCATATATTGCGGCTGCCGCAGCGCCGTTTAATACCTCTATGCTTTCAATATCTGCCGGATTAATGTCAACCATCCGGTTTTGCCCGATATTTCCTACAAAATTATTTCCATCATAGTTTCCTGAAGTATTGGTCACCCGGTTGGTGGCATTGTTTACAATTACACCATCTATAATGTATAATGGTTCCGATGACGATGAAATGGAACTGATGCCTCTCAGTCGAACCGACATACCGCCTCCAGGGTCACCCGAGTTCTGGATAATTTGAGCCCCTGCCGTTTTACCCTGTAAGGCTGTTAATACATTGGAAGTGGCGCCTTTGTTCAATTCATCTGCCTTCACCGTGCTTATATAGCTGCCCAGTTGTTTGCGTGTAGTACCTGCCGAAACACCGGTTAACACCACTTCTTCCATGCTTAAGGGGTCTGTTTCCAATACTACATTAACTGTATAGGCGCTGTTGCCGCCAATTTCAACAATTTGTTCTTTGGCTTTATGTCCTACTCCGGTAAAATAAAGGATATAACTTCCTGGCTTAAGGTCGCCGGAAATGTTGTAATTGCCGCTGGCATCGCTGACTACTCCCAGGGCCGTATTGCGAACAATAACGGATATCCCCGGAACTCCGTCTTCGGTACCATCTGTTATCTTTCCACTAATAGTAACCTGGCCTAGTGCGATAGCAGATACCAACTGAAATAATAAAACGAAAGAAGTATATCTCCACTTCCTTCGCCTTAAGAATAGCTGATTTTTCATAATGCAGTTTTTAAATGGATGAAATTGTTGTTTAAAAGGTTAAAGCCGTTTGTCCGCAAAACACGCATCTTATTATAAAGTTATCTCAGGCATTTTTTCCGGTTGAATGAGTATACATCCTTACATTTATGCTCCACAACTCTAGTATAATGAGAAATAAAATCATATCTTTTTTTGCTGCCGGGTTATTATTCCAGGCGGGCATTTACGCTCAATCCAAAATTGAAAATGTTATTGTAGTTACTACGGACGGCTTGCGGTGGCAAGAGCTTTTTAAAGGAATGGACACCGCCTTAGCCAATAACGCTGCATTCAACCAAAACCAAAAAGAAGCGATATACACCACTTACTGGAGCGATGATGCGCAGGAAAGAAGAAAAAAGCTGATGCCTTTTATGTGGAATACGATTGCGGTTAACGGTCAATTATACGGCAACAGAACATATAATAATTTTGTGAATACGGCGAACCCTTACTGGTTTTCGTACCCGGGTTACAATGAAATGTTTACCGGCTTCCCCGACACCAGCATCAATAGTAACAGCCATCCCGATAATCCACATCTCAATGTGTTTGAATTTATGAACCAGCAACCGGGCTACAAAAACAAAGTTGCGGCTTTTGGTTCATGGGAAGCCTATAACCGCATTCTCCGTAAAAAGCAAAGCGGATTCCCGGTAATTGCGGCTTTCGACACAATTGATTGGGAAAACGCCACGCCAGCCGAAAAGTTGATCGACGCCATGAAAAGAGATTCTTACAAACCAGATGGCGACTGGGCCTGCATGGATGTATTTACCCAGTACCAGGCCATGGAATACCTGAAAACAAAGCATCCTAAACTTTTATACATCTCTTATCTTGAAACTGATGAAAGAGCGCATGGAAAAATGTACAAAGACTACCTCGATGCGGCTCACCAGGTAGATGTGTTCCTTAAACAGGTATGGGATTTTGTTCAGTCAACGCCCGCCTATAAAAATAAAACAGCCCTGCTTGTAACTACTGATCATGGTCGCGGCGATATCAAAAAGGAAGAATGGACAAGCCATGGAAGTAAAATAGAAGGGGCCGACCAGATATGGATTGCGGTGATGGGCCCTGGAATACCACCAAATGGTGAAATAAAAAAAAGCGGTCAGCTCTACCAAAAACAAATCGCGCAAACCATCTCTTCCCTGCTTGGTTTCACCTTTACAGCTTCTCACCCTATTGCCGAACCTATTGGGCAGATAAAAGAAAATAAATAACCTTCTGTTTATGAAGAAAATAACCCTTCTGTTTGCTTTTTTTCTGGTAGTATGGAGCGCATGGTCGCAAGACAAAGCGCCGCTGCCTGTCTTAAAATATAACCTGGCTGTAATTGCGCATCGCGGAAACCATGTAAATGTGCCCGAAAATACCGTGGAATCCGTTAAGGAGGCTATCAGGATTGGGGCAGACTATGTAGAGGTTGATTTGCGGACCACTAAAGACGGGTTCCTGGTGATACATCATGACGCTACGGTGGAACGCATGACCAATGGAATGGGGAACCTGTCGGACATTAGTTTTGCGGATATCAGGAAACTGAAGCTGTACAATAAAGATAAACCCTCAAAGAAAAGCTACCGGATACCTTCCTTTGAAGAAGTATTAAAAGCATGTAAAGGGAAAATCAATATTTACCTCGACTTTAAAAGCGCCGACGTAACCGAAACCTACAGGCAGATACAGGCAGCAGGCATGGAAAAGCAGGTGGCGGTATACGTTAATAATATCTCGCAGTACAAGGAGTGGAGAAAAACAGCGCCTGCTATGCCGTTGATTACAAGCGCTGTTGATGAGGTAAAGCATAAAGACGAACTGGTTTATTTTCTGAACCAGGGAACAATAGCGGTGCTGGATAATGTATATGACAAAGACATGATTGCAGCCGCTAACGACAATGGGGTAGCGGTATGGCTCGATGTTCAGGGAGATAGTGAAGGACCTGAAACCTGGAAGGAAACCTTACAGAAAGGTGTACAGGGAATGCAAAGTGATGACCCTGCGGCACTCATTGCCTATTTAAATGCAAGCGGATTAAGAAACGGCATGGGAAAAGATCTTTCAAAAGAAGACCCTTATGCGAAATACAGGAAGAAGACCTACCGCGAACTTAAAGATGTAAAGTATGGCAATGCGCCCGACGGAGAGAATACACTCGATGCCTATATTCCAAAGGAAATAAAGCCCGGCGCCAAAGTAATTGTGTATATCCATGGAGGAGGCTGGTCGGGAGGCGATAAGGGCGAATTTCCACCTCAACTGATCGAAGAACTGGTAGGAAAAAGAGGGTACGTGGTGGCTTCCATTAATTATCGCCTGGTGAAAGATGGCAATAACCGTTTTCCTGCACAAATTGAAGATGTACAAAAAGCGGTGGAATTCATCTCCAAAAATGCAAAAAGATACGATTATAACGGTAACGAATATGCGTTAATTGGCGGAAGTGCGGGCGCCCACCTGGCCATGTTGTACGCCTATGGTTACGACGATAAAAAACGGGTAAAAACGGTGGTTGATTTGTGGGGACCAACAGACTTAACCGATAAGGCGGTCAGGGTGGATGGCAGCGACGCCGATAAAACGGTGATCAACTTCCTGGGTGAGAAAGACGTGAACGCGCAAATCGCCAAGGAGGCGAGTCCCGCATATCATCTCACGCAGGCTACAGCCGTACCCACCATTTTGTTTCACGGTGGAAAGGATCCGCTGGTAAACGTAAGCCAGGCGGAAAACTTATACCGGAAATTACAGGAACTGAATACGCCGGCAGCATTGGAAATTTATCCTGAAGAAAAGCATGGTGTGGGGCCCGCATCCGCAGTGGATGTTTTCAATAAAACATTTACCTGGTTAGAAAAATATTTCCCCGCTCTTTAAATTTTTATGAATGATGAAAAAAATAATGTTCCTTTTTGCATGTATTGCCTTGTTCTCCTGCGTGCAAAAAAATGCCGGCAGCACGGAAGGCAAAATTGAAAACATTATCGTTATCACCACCGATGGCTTGCGCTGGCAGGAATTGTTCGGAGGCATGGATTCTGTAATTGCGTCCAAAGGAAAATTTAACCAGGGCCGTTCCGACAGCACGGCTATTTTTGAACAGTACTGGTCGCCGGATACCACAGAAAGGCGAAAGAAATTATTGCCTTTTATTTGGGATAGCCTTGCTCAAAAAGGACAGGTATACGGAAACCGCAGGTATAACAATAAGGTAGATGTTGCCAATCCTTACTGGTTCTCTTACCCCGGTTATAGCGAAATATTCACCGGCTTCCCCGATACCGCGGTCAACTCTAACGAATATATGCCCAACCCGCACACTACCGTGCTGGAATACATCAACCAGCAACCGGGTTTCCAGGGCAGGGTAGCGGCATTTGCTGCCTGGGGCGCATTCGACAGGATATTGAATAAAGAACGTTGCGGCTTCCCTGTGGTGGCAGCTTTTAGTCCCACCGGCGGAGAAGCCCCCACCCCGCGGGAGCAATTGCTGAACAGCATGCTGAAAGACTCTTATAAGCCTTATGGCGACGGCGAATGTCTTGATGTATTTACCCATTATGCCGCCATGGAATATTTGAAAGAAAAGAAACCACGGGTGCTCTACATTTCCTACGGAGAAACAGATGAATGGGCCCACGCCGGACGATACAAAGATTATCTTGATGCGGCAAAACAGGTGGATGCCTGGATTAAAGATATCTGGGATTTTGTGCAAAACAGCCCGGAATATAAAAATAAAACTGCGCTGCTCATTACCAGCGATCATGGCCGCGGCGATGTGGATAAGGACAAATGGACCAGTCATGGAAGCGGTGGAGTAACAGATTCCCACGAATTATGGATGGCTGTTATGGGACCCGCAATAACGGCCAAAGGAGAACTAAAAACGCCCATGCAGTTGTTTCAAAAGCAGTTTGCACAAACCATAGCATCGCTATTGGGATTACAGTACAAGGCTAACCATCCCATAGCGGATGCCATTAAAGAGATCACAGACTAAATACTAATATTCTAAAATAATTGTTACCGGAATGTTTAGAAGTAATTACAGCATAAAATCCTTATATCTGTTTACCAGTTTTTTCTTACTGATCACCACGGCCTATACCAGCCTGCACGCTCAAACCGCGGCAGATAATCCCTTTCCTGCAGCCGCTGATCCCGACAGGATCGCATTGAATGTAACCCAGGACCCTTCCACTTCCGTTGGCATCAACTGGCGTACATGCGATACCGTTAAAAATGGCTTTGTAGAGATTATGCCTGTTACCGGCAACCCCGGTATGGTTTCAGGCGCTGTGACCCACCAGGCTGTGAGCGAACCTTTCCGGTTTGAAAACATCAGGGCTACCTATCATTCTGCGGTGATCAGGAACCTGTTACCCGCCACGCGTTATATGTATCGGGTGGGCGCCGGGAACCATTGGAGCGAATGGTTTCATATTACAACCGCGGGCAGGGTGGGCGATAAGCTTTCCTTTATTTACCTGGGCGATGTGCAGGCTGGAATAAGATCGTTATGGCCAAGAGTAATCAGGGCCGCCTATGCTAAAATGCCGGACGCCAATTTAATTTTATATGCAGGCGATATTGTTAACCGGGGTAATAACGACAAAGAATGGGGTGAGTTATTTTACGGTGGAAGTTTTATACACAGCACTATCCCCGGGATGCCTTCGCCGGGTAATCACGAATATGCGCAGACAGGCGATACCCTTTCGGCTTTCTGGCGTCCGCAATTTACGCTTCCCGAGAATGGTCCTGCAGGGTTGAAAGAAACAAGTTACTACACAGACGTGCAGGGCATGCGTTTCATATCTATCAACTCCTACCGGGTAGAGGAGTCGGACCAGGACATGAGCCGGCAAAAGTTATGGGTAGATTCCCTCCTGGCAAATAATCCCAACAAATGGACAGCCGTCGTTTTTCATCACCCTTTTTATTCTATACGACCTACACGCGATAATATAAGGATGCGGGAAGCTTTTAAAGACCTCTTTGATCAATATAAGGTTGATATCGTATTACAGGGTCACGATCATGCCTATGCGAGGGGTATGGATAAGATTCCGCGTTCGGAACCGGGAAAAAAGGATAAGCCCGGAACCGTATACCTGCTATCGGTGAGCGGGTCTAAAATGTCGTCTGCATTTGAAGGCGCATGGATGGATGTATCGGCTACCTATACGCAGTTGTTCCAGTTAATAACCGTGGAGAAAAATACCTTGAGTTATAAGGCCTATACTGCAACAGGTGAATTATACGATGCATTTGACCTGGTTAAACAAAAAGGAAAACCGAATAAGCTGATAGAAAGAAAGCCAAACCAAAAATAATACCGGTAGTAACCGGAACTTTCATTCATCAATCGATGTCTTATACGCATTTTAAAAAAACTTACCAGTATGAAATTGTCAATTTGGATACGCTGCAGTGCTGTATTAATGGTGTTTGCTGTAAAAGTGCAATCGCAGCAAATCAATCCTTTTCCTGCAACGCCCTGGCCCGATAGAGTGGTGCTGAATGTAACGCAGGACCCGGCTACCTCCCTGGCGATCACCTGGCGTACATGCGACTCCGTTAGGACCGGACGGGTAGAAATAATGCCCGCCACAGCAGACCCCAGGGATGTTTCCAAAGCCGTGAGCTATACCGCAGGCACCGCCCGGTTTCAATATGAAGACATTGACGTGAATTATCATTCTACGGTGATTAACAACCTGCAACCGAAAACTTTATATATGTACAGGGTAGGACAGGGGGAGTACTGGAGCGAATGGTTTCAAACCAAAACAGCCGGGCAAACACCGGGAGAGCAGTTTTCATTCATCTATTTAGGCGATCCGCAAAACGGGTTAAAAACTTTGTGGCCACGGGTAATACGGGAAGCCTATGCCAAAGCGCCCGATGCAAAATTGATCATGTACGCCGGCGACATTGTAAACCGCGGGCTTAATGATCATGAATGGGGCGAGATATTTTATGGCGGGAGTTTTATACATAGTACTATTCCGGGTATGATGTCGCCTGGTAATCACGAACATGCCGATAATGCAGCAGGCGTAAACGAATTAACCAGTTTCTGGCGGCCGCAGTTTACACTGCCCGAAAACGGACCCACAGGATTGGAAGAAACCTGCTACTATTCGGATATACAGGGCGTACGTTTTATTTCATTGAACTCGCAGGCCATCTGGTTTGGCGGTGAAATGATGCAAAAGGAAATGGATTGGCTGGAAGAACTGTTAAAGAATAATCCTAACCGGTGGACCTGTGTGGTGTTTCATCATCCTGTGTATTCAGTTAAAGCAAATCGTGATAATGAAAACCTTCGTGTAAACTTTCAACCGATATTCAATAAATATAAAGTTGATCTCGTATTGCAGGGGCATGACCATGCGTATGGAAGAGGAATGAAAAACATTCCCATGCCGGGTAAAAAGGAGTTGTCGGGTACCATGTATGTGGTGTCTATGAGCGGGTCAAAAATGTATGAAGAAAACAAACAGGAATGGATGGATAAAAGCGGCGGTAACGAGCAGTTGTATCAAATTATAACGGTTGATGGTGATAAACTTTCGTATAAATCTTACAAGGCAACCGGCGAAATATTTGATGCGTTTGAATTGATCAAACAAAAGAAAGGTAATAACAAGCTGGTAGAAAGGCAATAATTTTTTAGCGTTGAGTATTATAAAAATTACCCTCAATTTGCTTAAATCCATTTATTTTGCTCATTTTTTAAACTGTTCTATTTAAAGAAAAATATATACTAATGAAATCTAAAATGTATTTGCTGGGACTATTGATGATGTCCTTTATTGCTGTAAAAGCACAACCTGCAAGCCATACTGCTTCGCCAGACTTTTCAAAACCCAAAATAATCGTGGGCATGATGGTGGATCAGATGCGTTGGGATTATTTATACCGTTTTCAAAACCGGTACACGGAAGGCGGATTTAAGCGTTTGCTCAGAGAAGGATTTTCCTGTGAGAATACGCTTATTGATTATTCGCCTACCATTACCGCTTGCGGTCACACCTGTGTGTATACCGGCTCTGTTCCGGCAGTGCATGGTATTGTAGGCAACGGTTGGTACGAGCGTTCCATGAGCAAATCGGTGGGATGCGTTGAAGACGATTCCGTTAGCCTTGTTGGATCTGAAAAAGCCGGAGGGGGCGCATCGCCGCACAATAATTTAGCTACTACCATTACCGATCAACTGCGTATAGCTTCCAATTATCAAAGCAAAACGGTGGGCGTAGCCATTAAAGACAGGGCTTCCATTTTGCCGGCAGGCCATGCTGCTACCGGGGCATTCTGGTACAATGGTTCAGACGGCAATTTTGTTACCAGTACCTATTATATGAATGAACTACCGGAATGGGCTAAGCGCTTTAATAAGAAGAAGGTGGTTGATAAATACTATAAAAATGATTGGGAAACCTTGTATCCCATCAAAACCTATACCTTGAGCAGCGCCGACGATAAACCATACGAGGGTACGGCAAATGGCGAGGAAAAACCGGTTTTCCCGCATCGCCTGAAACAATTTATAGGTAAGAACTATGGCGCGGTGCGTACAACACCCTATGGCAATACGCTCACTTTTGATTTTGCGAAGGCCGCCATTGAAGGCTACGATTTAGGTGGAGGAGCGTTCACCGATTTCCTGGCTATAAGTTTTTCAAGTCCTGATGCCATTGGTCATACCTACGGCCCCAATTCCATTGAAGTAGAAGACAATTACCTTCGGCTTGACCAGGAACTATCTGATTTTTTCAGTTACCTCGATAAGAGATTCGGCAAGGGCAACTATCTCTATTTTATAACTGCGGACCACGGCGTGTCGGAGTCTCCCGGTTATTATTTAGAAAACAAAATGCCTTCGGGAGCTATTTCAGATAAGGACTTTTCCACTGCGATAAATGATGTGCTGAAGCAAAAGTTTGGTATTGAAAAACCCATTCTTTCTTTCGATAACAACCAATTGTACATGAATTGGGAGGCTTTTGATCAAAAAGGCGTTAGTCATGCCGAACTGGAGAAAATCATACAGTCAACGCTGCTCAAAGCGCCAGGTATTGCCAATGTGCTGGCTATGTCAACATTGGCGTCAGCAGCTATCCCCGGCGTAATGAAATCGATGCTGATCAATGGTTACAACGTAAAGCGGAGTGGCGACTTTGTGGTTATTCCACAACCTACATGGAAGGGTGGCAGCGTTAAAGGAGCAACCCATGGCACATGGTATGCTTATGATGCGCATATTCCATTGGTATGGATGGGCTGGAAAATAAAGCCAGGCTATACGAACCGGGTAACAGGCATGACAGACATTGCTCCAACATTAGCCGCTTTACTGCATATACAAATGCCCAGTGGCAATGTTGGAAAACCGATTACGGAAGTAACCGCAGGGAATTAAGAAGGGGTAGGTGTCAGGTATCAGGTATCAGCTATCAGGTGTCAGGTTGTGAGCAATCAGCAAACAGATTACTGACGGCTGATACCTGATAGCCGATAGCTCATTGCTGATAGCTCATTGCCGATAGCCCATAGCTGTTGCCTCATCATCAAACTATAAATTATCCCAAAGTGCAATTTAAACGGATCATTTTATCATTCACCTTAGTAGCAGTTACAGTCCTTGCACAGGCTCAATCCAACCTGGATAGTATTCTTTACGATTTTCATAACCGTCCCGACAGGATATTGGTAGCCTCCCATCGCGCGGCCCATGCCAATTATCCGGAGAATTCCACTGCGGCTATGAAAGAAGCCATCCGGATTGGGGTTGATATTATTGAAGCGGATGTGAGGGAAACCAAAGATGGCGTGCTGGTGATGATGCATGATAAAAGCATCGACAGAACTACTACGGGCAAAGGGTTAGTTGAAGCCATGACTTATGCTGAATTACAGCAGGTTTTCCTGTTGCATAACGGAGTGGCTTCTACGGAACGGATTCCTACTTTTAAGGAAGTACTTAAGCTGGTTAAGGGAAAAATCATGCTGGATATTGACTATAAAGCCGAGGGCGAAAGGGCAGCAAAAAGTACAGTGAAGCTGATGCGGAAAACAAAGACGGAAAAGCAGTGTTTGTTTTTTTTGTACGA
>CAYMKT010000028.1:16743-32050 GCA_964391065.1 uncultured Terrimonas sp.
GGCAGGTGAGCGAACTCATCAACTCGGGCATTGAATTTTACTCCGACAAGCCGCAGTATTATTATACAAAACTGGCTGAACTCAAAATAGAGATGATTGCCGAAGCCACCAAAGACGCTAATAACCGGGCCGGCAATATTGCGAAAAATGCGGGTAGTAAGGTAGGGCGGCTGAAAAACGCAGGTATGGGCGTGTTTCAAATTGTTGCTCAAAATTCCTCTGAGGAATATTCATGGGGTGGATCATTTAACACCACGTCGAAAAGAAAAACCGCAACGATTACAGTAAAATTAGACTACGAAATTAAATAGTGATACGCATCATTCATTTTCAAACGTAAAGAGCATATGCTGGCTGGCAGTGTGAAAATCCCTCCACACCCTGTTAATGTCTGCATGCATACTTGCCGCTGCCATTCCACAGTAAGGATACAATTCATCAAAAAGCCTATGAACCAATGGGCGCCGCTGCATAAGGTAACAGTCCAGCCAAAACTACCATCAGCCCATGCCAGGCTTTCCTGCAGGCGCACCGCACCTGGCAGATCCATCCCGAGTCCTCCTGCCGCGCGGGGTGTAAAAAGATTTAACCAGTTGTTTTCAAAAATGATTTGAAGCTGTTCATTGTGTAACCGGCCCATTTGCTCTGCCGCTGCGGAATAACGCCTGATCCTGTTCACTAAAGCAGCGGGTAGGAGTAAAGAAGGAGTTGGAGTGGTTATCATATTATGCCGGCAAAACTATATAAGTGCATCCACTTCTTGAAAATTCCTTATTTTTCAAACATTAAATGCATGGTATGATCAAATATTTTTTACTTGTCGTTTTACTTTCGTCCAATTGCTTCGTTGTTTCTGCACAATCTTTTACCACCCAAATTTCGGCAAAAGCAAGCGCGATTCTTCCTGATCTTATTCAATGGCGCAGGTATTTGCATGAACATCCCGAATTGTCGAACAGGGAGTTTAAAACAGCGGAATATGTTGCTGCGCATTTAAAAAAGCTCGGAATAGAAGTACAAACCGGTGTGGGGAAAACCGGCGTGGTAGGCATTTTAAAAGGCGGCAAGCCTGGTCCTGTTATTGCGTTGAGGGCCGATATGGACGGGTTGCCCGTAAAAGAAAGGGTGGATGTGCCTTTTGCGTCTAAAGCGGAAGGGGAGTACATGGGACAAACCGTTTCGGTTATGCATGCCTGTGGCCACGATACCCATATGTCGATATTAATGGGAACAGCCTCCGTGCTGAGCAGCATGAAAAAAGACATTGCCGGAACCGTTAAGTTCATATTTCAGCCTGCCGAAGAAGGTCCTCCCGGAGATGAAGAGGGTGGGGCGCCGTTAATGATTAAAGAAGGGGTGATGGATAATCCGAAAGTAGATGTGATTTTCGGTTTGCATATCAATTCACAAACACCCGTGGGTGAAATAAAGTATAAGTCGGGAGCTGAAATGGCGGCGAGCGATTGGTTTACCATTAAAGTAAAGGGAAAGCAGTCGCACGGCTCAGCGCCCTGGAGCGGTATTGACCCCATTGTTGTGGCCGCTCAAATTATCCAGGGGCTGCAAACCATCGTAAGTCGCCAGGAGAATCTTACTAAGGCGCCGGTGGTGATTACGGTCGGAAAAATACAAAGCGGTGTTCGCAACAACATTATTCCGGAAGAATTGATTATGGATGGAACAATCCGTACGCTGGACAAGGACATGCACAAGGATGTGCATGAACGTATCCGTAATACAGCCAATCATATTGCTGCGGCCAGCGGGGCTACGGTGGAGGTAACGATTGTTAACAAAGCAGCAGTTACTTATAACGACCCGGCATTGGTAAAAATGATGCTTCCATCGCTTGAAGCTGCGGCAGGCAGGGAAAAAGTATACGAAACGGAATGGACTACGGGAGCGGAAGATTTTTCTTTTTTTGGAGATAAGGCGCCGGCTTTCTTTTTCTTTTTAGGGGGCATGCCCGCGGGGCAGGATCCTCAGATGGCGGCTGCCCATCACACGCCCGATTTTTATATCGACGATAGCATGCTGGATGTGGGGGTAAGGGCTTTTTGCAATATCGTGCTGGATTATGGGCGGGCGAAAAAGAACGCCAGGTGATAGGTGGAAATTACAGCCATCCGCTTCACTAAAAAGCCCCCGGTTACATTCGGAGGCTTTTTATATTCACTTGCCTGGTTATTTTACGCGAATTGTTTCCTGATCACATTCAATGCCCCACCCTCCTTAAACCACTGAATCTGCGGTTTGTTGTAGGTATGGTTAACGATGATACGATCGGTTGTACCATCGGCATGGTGCAATACCATGGTAAGAGGTGTACCGGGTTCGAAACTGGTTAGCCCGGTAATATCAATAGAGTCGTCTTCCAGTATCTTGTCGTAGTCTTCCTTATTGGCGAAGGTAAGCGCCAGCATACCCTGTTTTTTAAGGTTGGTTTCGTGTATACGGGCAAAACTTCTTACCACTATAGCCCGAACGCCCAGGTGACGGGGTTCCATGGCTGCATGCTCCCGGCTCGATCCTTCTCCATAGTTTTCATCACCCACTACAACGCTGCCAATGCCGGCCGCTTTATAGGCTCTTGCTGTTGCAGGAACAGCGCCATATTCGCCGGTTAATTGATTTTTTACGGTATCGGTTTTTTCGTCGTAAAAGTTAATGGCGCCAATAAGCATATTGTTGCTGATATTATCCAGGTGTCCTCTGAACTTTAACCACGGACCCGCCATAGAGATATGGTCGGTGGTGCATTTGCCTTTAGCCTTAATGAGCAGTTTCAATCCCTTTAAATCGGTTCCTTCCCAGGCAGCAAACGGAGCCAGCAATTGCAGGCGTTTGGAATCCGGGCTTACGATTACTTCTACCTTGCTGCCGTCTTTTGCAGGCGCCTGGTAACCGGGATCTTCAACCGAGAAGCCGTTGGGTGGCAGTTCAACGCCGGTCGGTTCGTCCAGCATTACCTGCTCGCCATTTTCATTTTTCAACGTATCTCTTAACGGATTAAAAGTGAGGTTGCCTGCAATAGCGAATGCAGTAACAATTTCGGGAGAGGCAACAAAAGCATGCGTACTGGCCAAACCGTCATTACGCTTGGCGAAATTGCGGTTAAAGGAAGTGATGATCGAATTCTTACGGTTAGGATCGTCTATATGACGTGCCCATTGCCCGATGCAGGGCCCGCAGGCATTGGCTAATACCACACCGCCAATCTGGTCGAACGTGTTTAAGAAGCCGTCTTTTTCAATAGTATACCGTACCATTTCGCTGCCGGGTGTAATGGTAAATTCGGCTTTGGTTTTTAATTTTTTATCAATGGCCTGCTGGGCGAGTGAAGCCGAACGGCTGATATCTTCGTACGAAGAGTTGGTGCAGGACCCTATCAGCGCCACTTCCAGCTTTTCGGGCCAGTTATTGGCTTTCACGGCTTCTCCAAATTTACTGATGGGCCATGCTAAATCGGGCGTAAAAGGTCCGTTTACATAGGGCTCTAATTCGCTCAGGTTAATTTCAATCAACTGGTCGTAGTATTTTTCAGGATTGGCGTACACTTCCGCATCGGGACGTAAATGCTCCCTGATGCCATTGGCTAAATTGGCTACTTCTTCGCGTTCCGTGGCAATCAGGTAGTCCGCCATTTTTTGATCGTAAGCAAAAACAGAACAGGTGGCTCCAATTTCCGCGCCCATATTACATATAGTGCCCTTGCCGGTGGCGCTCAGGCTGTCGGCTCCTTCTCCAAAATATTCCACAATAGCGCCGGTTCCTCCTTTTACAGTGAGAATACCAGCCACTTTTAATATTACGTCTTTAGATGAAACCCACCCGCTTAACTTACCGGTGAGTTTTACGCCAATCAATTTCGGCATTTTCAATTCCCAGGCTAACCCTGCCATTACGTCTACCGCATCAGCGCCGCCCACGCCAATCGCTACCATTCCTAATCCGCCTGCATTAGGCGTATGCGAATCGGTTCCAATCATCATACCGCCTGGAAACGCATAGTTTTCAAGCACTACCTGGTGAATGATGCCCGCACCGGCTTTCCAGAATCCGATGCCGTATTTATTAGAGATGGAGGCCAGAAAGTCATACACTTCTTTATTTACATCAACTGCCGTTACCAGATCTTCTTTGGCGCCCACTTTAGCCTGTATCAAATGGTCGCAATGAACGGTGGAAGGAACAGCTACCGTGCTTCTGCCGCAGGTCATGAATTGCAATAAGGCCATTTGGGCAGTAGCGTCCTGCATCGCTACGCGGTCGGGAGCAAAGTCCACATAATCTTTTCCTCTTTCAAAAGCCCTGGTTGGCGGTTCAAATAAATGCGAGTATAAAATTTTTTCCGCCAGCGTAAGCGGTGTTCCGGTTAGTTTACGTGCAGCTTCTATTTTAGCGGGCATAGCTGCATAGGTCTTCTTGATGAGGTCGATATCAAAAATCATATATATCTTTTTAGATGGTTGACATGTTTGGTATTGGTCGTTATTGCTAAAATATACCAGGCAGGATATCAATCGCTAAGGAAACAGTCAGGCGAAATTATCGAAAAAAAGCCGTTTTCATACCAAGGCATTTGTTGAGCCGTTAGTTATTTTTTATAATTTAGCGTTATGAACAGGTTCAAGCACTTTATTGAATGGCAGGTGTTTGGCGTTTGCTCCTATATTGGTGAAAAGATAGGTATCGCCAACACAACCATCCGCAAACACTTCATTTATATTTCCCTGCTAACTATGGGATCGCCTATTATTATCTATATGTTCCTTGCCTTTTGGGTCAACATCCGCAATTATATCTGGAACCGGCAGCGAAACCCTCTGAAGAATTAGCAATAGCCGGGGTGGACTGATACGGATATCTTTTTCTTTTTTTATCTACATGAAATCATCTCCATTTGTTACTGCAATTACCACTTGTGTTGTTGCTGAGCAGTATCGGGGCGAAAAATGGAGGCAGGATAACGAAGCGGGCACACTTTCCCGTTAGTTGACTTTTATCAACAGCATTCCGAGGGTACGCTTTATTTTAACCCGCTCTGAAATAGAGTGGGATGTGGGTAAATTTACGTAGTGAAATAACGTGTAATATATAAATATGCAAAAAACACGGGATCAAAGGCAATTTAACGATCTGTTTGCGTTATATAGCGGTACCAGGTATTCAAATTAACAAAACGATAGCGTAAAAGATATTTCTACCTTATCCAAATGAATTAAGAGCGTTATTCTGTGAAAAACCCAAAAATTTCCATGATCCATTGAAAAAACCAAAATCCAAAGTCCATTAAAAAACCAGATCCAATCATCCTTTGAATTAACATCCTATGAAAGCTCCTGATCCTCTATCCTAATGATTCGGGAGCTTTTTTTTCTTCCTTTACGACACACTTAAAACAGGTCGAGTTTTTCCTTTGTTTCATAATGCACCGGGCGTGTTATAAAAACTCCCGATTTCCCCACTTTCATCTTTCCTTCAATGCGCAGCAAAACGGAATCCTTTACTCCCAGGGAAAAAGCGTTGCCGATCATATTACTGAAATTCACATGCACTAAAACCGGTATATGAAAAGTATCGAGCTTGGTGATATAAATCGTGGAGTCCAGTTCGGTATGACCCAATAACCGGTCATCTACAAAAATATCCAGGCTTCCCGATTTAAAAGTAATGTTCGATTTATTCGGATTGTACAAACGCACGTTTGCCGAAAGGGTTGTATTGGTTAAACTTTTGGCGTTGAACTGTATGTTATTCACATCAATATATTCAGGGGCGACTACTTCCCTGCAGGAAATGAAATGAAAAGCAATTGCCAGGGTTGCGAGAGAAATTCCGATTTTTTTATTCATATAAGATAATAGGGTGCAAGATAGGGTCTTGTTCAAAATTGGTATAAAAAATACCGTTAAACATTCTACAATGCAGCACTAAAATTATTAGTTTTATAACCTGAAATTTTGTCAAAACCTTCAAAATCAGTGTGCTCAATTATTTAGCTGTAATTTTATATCACTATCAGTTGTTTATTAAATAGTTAAATGTGTATAACTGTAATTTAATTGTGTATTATTTAGCACATTTCAAGGCAAATTGGGTACATTTTCCCGAAATTAACATTTTACCTTATTAAATAATATTATTTGTGATTTTATTATCTGATTGTCAATATTTTGCACCTGTTATTGTATATAAAAATTCAATACAAAGTTCGTATATGAATATTGAGCAATATGAACGGTGGCAAAAAATGAGTTTCCGTAACCGGTGTATCGTTGCAGGGGCTAACGGTTTACTGAATTTGAGCATACCTGTAGAAGGCGGAAGAAATTCGGACCGGATGATCAGGGACGTAAAAATTGACAACAGTGATCACTGGCAAAACAAACATTGGCGTGCCATCGTATCGGCTTATAACCGGTCGCCCTGGTTTGAATTTTATAAAGATGACATGAGTTTATTTTACAATACGAAATATGTGTATTTGTGGGATTGGAATATGGATATGTTGAAATGGACAGTGAAACAATTGGGGGCTGATATAGCAATTGACTACACTACAGCCTGGCAAAAGGAATACCCCAATAACCGGTTCCTCGACATGCGCAACCGGGTACTGCCCAAAAATTACCTGGACTTTGCGTCAAACTGCCCGATTTATACACAGGTGTTTGAAGACCGGATCGGGTTTAATCCCAATCTGAGTATTATAGACCTGCTTTTTTGTGAGGGAAGGAACGCCATTGAATTGCTCAGGAGTTAGCTATACCGGGTACCATCCGGCATGGCTGCGCATTTTCGTTGAAATTGAATACAGTGAGTTGATTTTCTTTCGGTCTTTACCACTATTCCTGTAATTTCGCTGGCAAAATATTTTTCACCCTGAATAGAAGCGAGTGTGTTTTAAAGGTGAAATGGCGGTGGTCAACCCTTCATGCTCCCTGTTTTAATATGCACTTTAGTCTTTGCCGGCTATAACTACGGAATCTAATCATATGCCCCAGGTTTTAACGCACCAGCAATTATCGGAAACAGCCAGCGAGTTCGGCACTCCCTTATATGTATACCATGCAGAAAGGATAACAGAACAGTATGAACACCTGCTGGATGCCTTTAAAGCCGTAAACGCCCGTTTTTTCTATGCCTGTAAGGCGCTCACCAATGTCAGTGTACTCAAACATATCAAAAGTATGGGCTGTAATGCCGACTGCAGTTCCATAAATGAGGTGCAATTAGCCCTGAAGGCGGGTTTTGCTCCGCAGAATGTGCTGTATACTTCTAATAATATCGCTTTTAGTGAAATAGAAATGGCGGTAGCGTTAGGCGTGCATCTGAATATCGACAGCCTCTCCAACCTCCACAGGTTTGGCGAAAAATATGGACATAACTATCCCGTAGGTATCCGGTTACGCCCGAATATTATGGCCGGCGGTAACCTCAAAATTTCAACCGGTCACAGCAAAAGTAAATTCGGAATCGCCATCGAGGATGTTCAACAGGTGCTGCAACTGGTAAAGGAATGGAACCTGCATATCCATACCCTGCACATTCATACCGGGAGTGAAATTAAGGATGTAGCCATTTTTGCTAAGGGAGTTGAAGTGCTGTTTGAAGTGCTTCCCCATTTTCCGGAAGTGAAAATCATTGACCTGGGGGGCGGTTTTAAAGTGCCCTATGCGCCGGGCGAAGAAGGAACCGACATTGTATTACTGGGTGAGAAAATAAAAGAAGCATTTGACGCTATTGAAAAATTGCAGCAACGCAAACTGCAGGTTTGGTTTGAGCCGGGCAAATTCTTAGTGAGTGAAGCCGGCTATTTTATTACACAGGTAAACGTGCTGAAGAAATCTGGCGACACGGTCTTTGCGGGAGTAAACAGCGGACTCAATCACTTAATTCGGCCTATGTTTTATGGTTCTTATCACCATATAGAGAACATATCTAATGCATCAGGAAAACCATTGCCTTATCATGTAGTGGGTAATATTTGCGAAACGGACACTTTTGCGGAAGACCGGATGATCAGTGAAATACGGGAGGGCGATTACCTGGTATTTTATAATGCGGGCGCCTACGGATTTGAAATGGCCTCTAATTATAATTCAAGATATAAGCCTGCCGAAGTGCTGGTAAAAAACAATCAGGCGCACCTGATAAGAAGGCGCGATACGCTGGAAGACCTGCTCGCAACCCAGGTGGTGATGGCGGACTGATGTACGTTTAAGCTAAAGGTCAACCCTGTAATATTTTTGTAATGAAGCGATTCTTCCTGTTGTTATTGATCCTGCCCTTGTTAATGCCTGTCTTGGCCCAGGAACAGGCTGCCACCATAGAACTTGATGTAAAAGGCGAAAAGAAAGCGCCGGTGTCGTTTACCCTACCTGTTAATCACACTGTTTTTTGGGGGGCTGTAAAAGAGGATACCCTTCGCAATGGCAAATATAAAATTGTACTGAATGCTTCACAAACCGGCTTTGTGCAGGTGCTGGTACTGGATCACATGGTTCGGTTATTTGTGCAGAAGGGTGACCATCTCCGGGTATCAATCAATGAAGCTAATGCAGACAAGCCTGTTATCATAACAGGAAACAACCACACCGGGCAGGAAGTATTTACCTCCATGGAACTGGGTTACCCGGGTAATATGGTGGGGCGGTACAGGAGAGACAGCACAGCGGCACTCCTGGAAACACATATTGAAGCCGACAAAAAAGTGCGGCTGAACATCTTCAAAATACTATTTGATGAGAAGAAGATCGACAAAGCGTTCATGGATTTCATGCAATTGAATTTAGATTATTACCATGCTTCCATCATGTCGGAAGTAATATCCGGCAAGTATGCTTTTACCCAACTTTCCTTAGAACATCCACAATACAAGCCTTCATTTCCTGCTGATTTTGCGGCGCTTTGGGCAAAGCTGTATAAACAGTACCCGGTGAGCTACCCGGCGGCCCTGGAAACTTATGGATATAACAGTGGTTTTAATATATATGCCGGAAATTATATTAACGGCTATGTTTCCTGGCTTAGAAATAAAGGCAAAATAGTGCCGCCCCCCGTTAACTGGGCTACGGGTATGAAGGACCTGTTCCAGGCTGTTCAAAGCAACCTGTCGCCTGCTGCTGCCGAATATATGGAAGCCGGAATTTTATTTACGGAGCTGAACCGCGAAAAAAACTACCCTGAGTTGCTGAAATTTACGGCCGATTTTAAACGGCGTTACCCGCAAAGCAGTTATACGGTTTACCTCGATCCGTTGATCGCCAGGGCTAATGTTTATACCAAAACCATAAGTACGGATTTCACCGCTGACCAAAAAATGATACCCGGCTATTCCACCATTTCTTCTTTTGGCACATTGATGGCGCCGTTCAGGGGTAAAACCGTTTTTATTGAATTTTGGGCCAGTTGGTGTATTACCTGCAAAGAACAGTTCAGCTACGAAAAAGAGCTGCAGCAGTTTTTGCAATCAAAAGGAGTGGAGCACCTGTTTATTTCTGTTGATGATCAGCACCACGATGGTGAATGGAAGTCGATGATCAAATACTATGATCTGAAGGGTAACCATATCAGGGCCAATGAAGCGTTATTAAAACAATTGTCTGGTATATTCTGGAACGGAAAAGGCTATGCGCTCCCGCTATATGTTATTATCGGCGCCGACGGTAATATCAGGGAATATGACGCCATGGGTCCATCCGAAAAAAAGAAATTATACCAGCAGGTTGAGCAGTATGTGCAATAGGGATGGATTTTAATTGCTTTGGAAAAGATGATGGGGATAGTTCAGCAGATCCTGGTTCAGTAACGCACACAAAGCTTTGTATAACTCCGGGTAGTGCAATTGTAAACGGTCCGGACTTTTAAAATAGATTTCTATGCTCTCCGCCCAAAATTCCTGGAAATCTTTAATAGCATACTCCGAATACAAACCGATGGTGAGGATTTTTTCTACATTATAAATCTTGTCGCCAACGGAATTGAACATATGGAAGGAGTCTTTAAAATCTTTGTCAATACTCATTTCCGTTTCAAAGTTCTGGTAGTACAGGGCATGCGCCATTTCATGCAATCCTACATTCTGCAGGTCGTATTTGTTTTTGTAGCCTTCCAGGAACTGTTTCCATGCAATATTGATGGTATTGCCGGTAACATTGCCTATTAATATCCTGAAAGGCTCTAATCCTACAAAAGCTTCCGGAAAAATCTGGATGATATTAAAATGCGATAGGAGGTATTTTCTTAATCCGAAAGTAAGTTGAATAGCGGCTGCGCTGATGAGGATGGGCATTTCCCGGTAGCCCTTTTTATCGTGTATAATGAATATTTTAGTATCGATGAATTTTCTAAGCCGGTTAATGAATTTTTCGCGGTCGATATCCAGCAGCCGGTTATAGTAGGTAAAATGTTTGGAAAGAACAGTATGCAGCACTTCATCAGAAAACTCCAGTTCGTTGCCATTATACACTAATGGGCACTCAATATGCGCTTCATCCTGGGCAACCTTGTCGTGCCCTACCTGATCGGTTGAATCGGTAAGGGTAAGCCTCTTAGAACTCGTAAAGCGCCAGATTATTGCAATAATTAATATGACAAATACTATCCAGATGATCATTCCGTATGCTTAAGACAATACATAACGTCTTAGTCGCCCAATAAATTATCTTTATCCTCGTCTTCCAGTAAATTCAGGTCAATAGAGTCCTGACCTGCAATGCCTTCAATGGAGCCGCGTATATGCGCTGCATTTAAAAGCACTTTCTCCAAATGTTTTTCCCTTGCCTTCCATAGTTTCTCCATAGCATCCCTTTCTTTTTGAATGGACATTCGCATGGAGAGAAATCCTTCCCTTATTGCTTTCCATTGTTCGGCGAATTCCTGCCCGGTTAAATAATCATATAACAAATGCATTTTGTCGCCCCTGTTTTCCTGCGATTTTGAGGCATTGTATATTTTAATGATGCCATCCCGCAAAATATACGCCAGCGGACTCACCTCTGCAAAATTACAAATCCAAACGCCGTTTTTTTCTCCAAATTGCGCCATGTCTTTCGGCATGTTTTGGGTAACAATAACGGCAACGTCGGCGCCCTGGGTTCTCATTTCCGCTTTCAGCTTTTCAATCCATTCCAGCGAAAAATGTTGCGCCCGTTTGCTCTCATAAATAATTTTACCACATTCCTGTCCAAACCGGTTACGTATGGTTTGTATGCAATCGGCTCCTCTTATGCCTTTGCCCACTTCTGCCACCAGGTCAAAGGGAAAACTGTTTCGCAATAATTCTTCCAGCAACAGTTCCTGTACTTCCCCCTGCATTTGCATAGAGCCCTGTTCGGCTTTGCGCTTCATCTCGTCTACCAACTTTTTCTGATCCTCCAGTTTCGTCTCCATCTCTTTCATCTTTAATTGATATTCCGTTTCTTTTGCGCTGTTCTTTTGTTCTTCCAGTTTCCTGATCTCTTCACTCATTTTCTGACGCTCGGTTAGCAGGGTTTGCTGTATGTGTATCTCCATTTCCTGCTCTTTGTTTTTCAGTTCCTGTTCCTTTTTCAGATATTCCAATTGTTTACTGCGGGCCTCCTGCAATTTCATTTCATTGTCTTTATTGGATTGTTGCAGCAGGTTCACCTGGTTTTCAAAGTCGGCACTTATCGTTTTACGTAAGTTTTCTTCGAGCGATTTTTGTATTTTCAGTTTTTCATCGGCCAGTTTGCCGGCAAATGCCGCTTCCTGCTGTTGTGCCTGTTGAAGCAGGCTTTGTTCTTTTCGCAGAAATTCTTCCTGTTTTTTTCGAAGTTCCTCGTCTTTTTGTTTTATATAAAGCGTCATCTTCTCCCGCAATTCCTTTTTATACTCCTCCGAAACCGCATCTTCCATCTGGAATTGATGACCGCACTCCGGACATTTTATTTCTGTAGCCATTATATTAAGTTTATGCAAGTTTACAAAACCCATGAAAAATGAATATATTTAGTTTTTCCAGAAAGATATGTTATGATAACCCGGCGATCGCTTTTGAAAAAATCTCTGGTGCTCTCTTCATTACTGCAAACAGGCGTTTTTAAAGGCCTGATAGGAGCTACCGCTGCGGGCACGTTTAAAATTGGCGCCTGCGACTGGTCTATTGGTAAACGCAGCAATATCGCTGCTTTTGAAGTTGCCAAAACGATTGGACTGGATGGTATAATGGTGGATATGGGCGATGCGGAAAACGATCTTCATATCCGGCAAAAACAAATACAACAGGAATACCTGAACGCTTCCGTCCAAACGGGTATCGCTGTTTCGAGTCTCGCTATGGGTATATATAACCGCATTCCTTTTCATTCCGATAGCCGCACACAGGAATGGGTTGCCGGTTCAATTGACGCTGCCAAAAATCTGAACGTGAAAGTGTTATTGCTTGCATTTTTCAATGCCAGCGATCTGCGAAACGATGACTACCGAAAAGACGCAGCCGTAAGGCATTTGCAGGCATTAATGCCGGAGGCGGAAGCCAAAGGGGTGATCGTGGGTATCGAATCCTATCTTGACGCGAAGGAACATATGGATATGATGGAAAAAGTAGGTTCCCAAAATCTCAAAGTATATTTTGATTTTCGCAATACCGCCGATGCGGGGCATGATCCAATTGCAGAATTTAAGAAGTTGGGTAAGGATAGGGTATGCGAGCTCCACATGAAAGAGAATGGTTTTTTGCTGGACAAAGGAACGGTGAACTGGAAAGGCGTACGCGATGCGATCTATGCATCCCATTATAAAGGCAATGGCTGGATGCAGATTGAAGGAGCTACTCCCAGTGGCGCTGATATCGTAGAAAGCTATCGCCATAATCTTACCTATTTACAGAAACTCTTTTATAAATGAAAATAGTTGTGACACTAAGGCATGTATTTTACTGCGTCATTTTCTTTACAGCCTGCAATTCTTCCCATAATCCAGCCAAAACCGATTTACCGTTTTATTTACCCGATGATCTTGAAGTCAGTTTGTGGGCCGAATCGCCCATGTTTTACAATCCTACCAATATCGACGTGGATGCCAGGGGTCGACTGTGGGTAACCGAAGCGGTCAACTACCGCAACTTCAATAATGATTCCACCGTATTTTTTCACCATGCAAAAGGCGACAGGGTAATGATTCTGGAGGATACGGATGGCGATGGTGTGGCAGATGCTTCTAAACTATTTGTACAGGATACCAGCCTGGTAGCGCCCCTGGGCATAGCCGTAATGGGCAACAAAATAATCGTTTCATGTGCGCCTAACCTTATTGTTTATACCGACGATAATGGCGATGATATACCCGATAAAAAAGAAATCTTTCTCACGGGTTTCGGTGGAATGGATCACGATCATTCGTTACATGCCGTGCTGGCAGCGCCCGATGGCAATTGGTATTTCAATACGGGCAATGCAGGTCCGCATATGGTAACCGATAAAAGCGGCTGGTCATTGCGTTCAGGCAGCATATACAAAGGAGGCACTCCCTATAATAAAAGCAATGAGGGCAACCAAAAAAGTGATGACGGAAAGGTTTGGGTGGGCGGACTGGCGTTGTCCATACATCCGGATGGTACCGGCTTAAAAGTGCTCGGACATAATTTTCGCAACGCCTATGAACTCACAGCCGATTCGTATGGTAATTTATGGCAGAACGATAATGATGATGAGGTGGCGGCATGCCGAACCTCGTGGTTGATGGAAGGGGGAAACGCCGGCTATTTCAGCGCTGATGGAACCCGTACCTGGCAGGCGGATCAGCGGCCCGACCAGGAGATATTTACGGCGCACTGGCACCAGGAAGACCCGGGGGTGATGCCGGCGGGCGACCGCAGTGGGGCAGGGGCGCCCACAGGTGTAGTGATTAACGAAAGTGATGCTTTAGGCAAAAATTATCTGGGCATGCTATTGAGCGCCGACGCGGGAAGAAACGTGGTATTCGGTTACCATCCCCAAAAAGAGCAATCAGGTTATTTACCCGGCGAAAGAAAAAATTTTATCACTTCGCTCAGCGAAGACAATGCTTTATATGTGTGGAATGACAGTGCAGCCAACAGTCACAAGGAGAAATGGTTTCGTCCGAGCGATGTAGCCATTGGAACAGACGGCGCGATCTATGTGTCAGATTGGTACGACCCTGTTGTGGGGGGCCACCAGATGCGCGATAAAACAGGATTCGGTAGAATCTATCGCATCACACCCAAAAATAAAAAATTGCGTACTCCGGCAATTGATATCAGTTCTGTCGCGGGACAAATAGAAGCATTGCGTAACCCCGCCATCAATGTGCGCCACCTCGGTTTTGAGGCTTTGAAAAAGCAGGGTGAAGGCGTTGTGGAACCGGTAAGTGTATTATTGAAAGACAATAATCCTTATATACGGGCAAGAGCGATATGGTTATTGCCGCAACTGGGCGCTAAAGGGACAACCGCAACGGAAGCGCTATTAAAAAGCAATGAAGAAATGACGCGTGCAACAGCTTTTCGTTCACTGCGGGTAGTCGTACCAGATATATTGCCGTACGCCGGACAATTGCAGCTTGATCCGTCTTCTTTTGTGCGGCGGGAAGTGGCCATTGCGCTGCGCGACCTGCCATTTGATAAAACACAGCCCATATTGATGGAACTGATCCGGCAATATGATGGAAGCGACCGTTGGTACCTCGAAGCTATAGGTGCCGCGCTGGCAGGGCACGAAGGGGAAGTGTATGCCGCGATAAAGGAATTGATGGCGAAGGGGAAACCTCCCGGCCAGTGGGATAAGAAAATGACGATGCTTGCCTGGCGCCTGCATCCTGCGAATGCTTTGAACGATCTGCTGGTCCGTGCGAACGATGCCACGCTCGACGCTAAGGAAAGGAGGTTGGCTATTACCGCCATTGCGTTCATCAATGATAAAAAAGCAGCCGAAGCCATGTTGGCGCTGCGGAACAGCAGCCTGGCCGATGTTACAGAACAATCATCGTACTGGCTTTCTTTCAGGCAGGGTAACGACTGGTATGCACTGTTAGACTGGAAGAATATTAATATCAATACCGGGTACGAGCGTAAACTGGCTGCAATGAAAGCGAAGTTGCTGGCGGTGCAGGACCAGCATCTTTCGCTGGGTGCAAGAAAATCGCGGCTCGTACAAATGGCAAAAGATTCTGTTGGCGGACAATTATTAATAGGGCTTGCTTCAGAAAATAAATTTCCCCAGGACCTTGTTTCCGCGATGGAAGAGCATATTTTCAATAATCCTGACCTTACGATAAGGGTGCAGGCAGGAAAATATTTTAAGCAACCGGGTGGACAAAAAAC
>CAYMKT010000029.1:0-5515 GCA_964391065.1 uncultured Terrimonas sp.
TCTCCAAGATAATGCAGGCAGCGGCGGATGTCCAGCGCCAGCAAATCGCCGGGAAGATTGTTTTGCATACCCGTTTCAATATCGCCCAGGCATTCCGCCACTTTTTGCAATGCGGCATAGTGGCGGGCATTGGTAACGATGGTGTTTTCAGTATCCATTTTTTCATCAACCACCAGGTGGTATAAAGCCTGCTTCAGGTCATCGATGGTTTGCAAGCCTTTTACGGTGTTTTTTGCCGACAGCAAAAGCACCGGCATTTTTCCGGCGAACTTTTTTTGCAGGTCTGTCCAACGATTGAATTCAGTAAACCCCTCCATCAGGTCGGCTTTATTAAAAACCAGTATGGGATGGGTAGTACGGTTTTTAGAAAGTTCCAGCACCGTATTGAAAACCGTTTCGGGATCTTCATTTTTCAGATCGGCGAGGTAAAGCAGAATGGCCGACTGGTCAATTTTTTCAAATGTTTTTTGAATACCAATTTGCTCAATGGTATCTGTTGTGTGTTCACGAATTCCGGCAGTATCGTTAAACCGGAAAATGATTCCATTGATATTGAGGGTTTCTTCGATGGTATCCCGTGTTGTTCCGGCAATTTCACTCACGATAGCCCTTTCTTCATTTAGCAATGCGTTGAGCAGGGTTGATTTACCGGCATTGGGGCGACCAATGATCGCCACGTTAACGCCATTTTTAATTACATTACCTAAGCTAAAAGAGTTGATGAGTTCCTGTGTTGACCGGGTTAACCGGGCAATCAACTCTTGCAGTTGTGTGCGATCGGCGAACTCCACATCTTCCTGCGAAAAATCGAGTTCCAGTTCAATCAATGCCGCAAACCCGATCAACTCCTCGCGCAGTATTTTCAAATCGGAAGAAAAACCGCCGCGTAATTGTTTCAGGGCTGCTTGTTGCGCTGCCGATGAATGCGCCGCTATAACATCCGCTACCGCTTCAGCCTGTGTAAGGTCCATTTTACCATTTAAAAAAGCGCGTTGGGTAAACTCGCCCGGCATGGCCAACCTGGCCCCTTTTTGTATACATGCTGCAATGATCTGCTGCTGAATAAAAGGTGATCCATGGCAACTGATCTCTACTACATTTTCGCCGGTATACGATTTAGGGGTTTTAAAAAGCGCGACCACCACTTCGTCGAGCTCCTCGTTTTCATTTTTCAACATACCCACATGCAGCGTGTGCGAGGCCTGCCGTGATAAATTTTTTGATGGGAACAATTCATCCGCAATAGCAACGCTTTTTTCACCACTTAACCGTATCACTCCTATGGCTCCCACGCCCGGGGGTGTTGCAAGGGCCACTATCGTATCATTCCATGCGGAGAACGCGTTCGACATCCGGCAAAAATACAATTCTCGTTAATGCATAGGCGACAGTAATTTTTCGTCTTCAGCATCTATATCGGCAATAGCGTATTTTTTTACCGCACTAATGGTCATTTCATCTAACACGGCCACTAATTGCTGGTAATTACTTTGCGGGGCCGGTTTTATGATAACCATCAGGGAGGCAGCCGAACCGCCGTTATTATTAAGTGATTGTTGTTTGCCGGCTATGAGCTTGCACAGGTTGTTCTGCCCGGATTGCATATCAACAATATGAGCATCAGCCAGGCTTTGTGCAAAACCTTCATAGCATATCGATTTTCCATCAGCAATCAATATCGTTAGCGTTTTACTTTCTGGTATTCCTGTTGGTGGCCCCGCCTTTGGAAGCAACAGGTTCATTGCAGTGGGTTTGCTTAGCACCGAACTGAATATAAAAAAAGTGATCAATAAAAAGCCAAGATCAACCATGGGTGTCATATCTATGCGCAATGACCTGGCTAATGTGGCGGCATGTTTTGATTTTCCCTGCGGTGAAAGATTGATATCGGTCATAACCCTGCGTTTACCTATAAGATGGTAAATACAAAAGGTTTCCACAATCATAGCAAGCGATTTTTCAACTTAAAAATGCCAGTCATAGGATGATACCTCAGGGCCCAGTCCCGACCCCAATTCCGTAGCAAACTACGGAGCCACTAATCCTTTTGCTGCACTTTGTTTGCATAAGGTAAGTCTCACAAATAAAAAATCCCCGGTGCCTTACAACACCGGGGACATATAAACAATGATTATCAACACAAACAATTATTCATCTGCTAACTGGAAGGTAACCGGTTGTTTACGGTATGCTTTTACTTTGCGTCCGTTTTGTTCGGCCGGCGTCCACTTAGGACCTTTTTTGATAGCGTTTACACAAATCTCAGCCAGTTTGGTACCCTTCATGGTTAAGGCTTCCACCTCACTTATATTTCCTTCTCTATCCACAATAAACTGAACTACGCAGGTACCTGCTTTACCGGCATCCGCCAGTTCGTCAGTGTAGCGGTTAATTTCCCTGGAAATATATTTCGCCCATGCGCCGTCACCACCCGGGAATTTGGCTTCAATTTCCACCTTCTGAAAAACTTTATCGTCATCGTCCACAACGGGAGCTGCTACCACCCCACCTTTATCTTCAACTGGCGGCGCAACAATTCCCAGATCCTTCACCCCTTCCTGGTTAACGGTACTGATTGTTGCTTCCTGCAATTCCTCTATTTCCTTCATTTCTTCTTCAGGCTGCACTTCTTCGTCTTTCACCACTTTAGGTGGCGTGAATTTAGCCATTTCTATTTTGGGGGGATCTGGCGGTTTTGGCGGGGGAGGCGGTGGGGGTTCAATCGGCTTTTCTTCCTGCAGATTGGTTAACTCCACATCTTTAGCCTCAATAACCACGGCTTTTTTGGGTCCTTCCAGTTTAGCCCCTAAAAAAGAAACAAGCATCACAAGCAAGGCAAACGCGGCTGTTATAATCAGCGCTGTGGTAAGCCGCTTGTTGTATTTCGTACGCAATTCATACGCGCCGTAATTTTTATTTCTTCCGTCAAAAATAATGTCGAGAAGATTGGCGTTTTGTATTTTGCTTATCTCCATAGTAACGCTTTTAGTTTTATATAAGATGCGGGGATTTCAATAAATCCACAAACTTATTTTACTGAATACCGTTGGATGCCTGGGTAGCTAAAAGCAAATCATTTTCAACGGGTGAAATGGATACCAGGGCATACTTCTTTACATCGATTATCGACATCTCATCTAAAATAGCCACCACATTCTGGTAATTAGCCTCGTCATTAGGTTTAATTACCACAACAAAATCATCTGGCTTAGTTGATTTCTTTTTATTGATAATCACTTCCCTAACCTGCTTATAGGTAGTATTCTCTATTTTAGTAGGATCATCTCCTTCATAATAATATAGGCCGTTTGATTTACCCAACATGATTGTTAAAGCACCGGAAGCCTTTACTTTGGTTTGTTCGTCCTGGTTTTCGGTGTCTTTGGGCATTATCAATTGCATGGCCGTGGGTTGGGCCATGGTGGTGGAAAATATAAAGAATGTGATCAACAAAAATCCAAGATCAACCATTGGTGTCATATCCACCTTAGTAGAAAGTTTCTTGGCTTTTTTGACCCCAGGTCCTTTTTTACCGTGACCACCACCACTGTCTGATACATCTAAATCTGCCATAAAACTGATTTTAAATGATGATAAATTTACTTTTGGCTATCCGCCAGTGGCTTTTTTAGTAGCCTCCTGCCTTATATTCCATAACGGAGTACCTACAGGCGCATCCTGGAACTTTGTGACTAACCGAAACTTATTGATGTCGTTCCGTTTAAAGGCCTCCAAAACATTTCGAACCACGGGGAATTTAGTCTCGTTATCCGCTTTTATCAACCAGGTTATTTTTTGTCCTGCATAAGTTGATTTGGCGTCGCGAACCCAATAATAGAGTTCCCCGCCAGTAGAATCGGGAACGGGTATGCCCGGTTGCCTCACTTCTTTCTGCTTTTCGGGATCCATCGATAACAGGTTTTTCATGCCCGCAAACGGAACACCCAAACTGGGAGCATTGGTAAAGGCTTTAATATTGGCAGGAGTAAGCCCCAGGTTACGCGTTTCATTAAGGTTGTTGGCAATGGACTGACGCGCATTAGGATCGTCCATTTGAACAAATACCCTTCCATCTTTATCTATAGTAACCAGGAAAGCATCTGTCTCCGGAACTTTATCGGCCGACACTGAATTGGGAAACTTTACTTCCACCGGTTCTTCAGGCTTAAATTTCGTTGCAAGAATGAAAAAGGTAAGGATAAGAAAAGATACATCCACAAAGGCGGTCATATCTACCCAGGTACTTTTTCGGACAATTTTTGCTTTCGGCATTGCAAAATGGTTTAATTAGACTAATAAGATAAAATACCTTCAACTTTCCATAAATATTCCTGTAGTATTTTATTTATAGAGGGAAGCGAAACTCTGCGTAAGGGTAAATCCAGATTCGTCTATTCCGTATGTTATACCATCGATTTTAGTGGTAAAGATATTATACATGATAAGGGCGAAAGCCGAGGTAGCAATACCAAGCGCCGTGTTGTATAATGCTTCAGATATCCCTACCGCCAGTTCATTTGCAGCGCCCGCGCCACCTTCTTCACCCAACGCACTGAAGGACTTGATCATACCCATTACCGTTCCCAAAAGCGCAACCAATGTACCCACAGAAGTTAGGGTAGACAGAAAAACGAGGTTCTTCTGCAGCATCGGCAATTCAAGCGCAGTAGCTTCTTCCACTTCTTTTTGAATGGCCATCACTTTTTGTTCGGTGGTTAGTTCAGAATCGGTGATCATTTCCTTATAGCGACGAAGTCCTGCTTTCATAACATTTCCTACAGAACCCTGTTGTCTGTCGCATTCGCTAAGCGCGGCATCTACGTTTTTGTTAGCGAGGTGGTACTGTACCTTTCTAACGAATTCATTGATAGAACCTTTTCCGGTTGCTTTTCCGATGGTAAGAAACCGCTCGATAGAAAATACAATAACCATTAAAAACATTCCTATCAAAATAGGCACAATAATGCCGCCTTCGTACATACGATACCAGGGACCGAGGGGACCTTTATGGGTAGGCCAAAACCCACCTTCAGGATCGGGCTTAGTAAACCCAGCATCACTGCCCAATACAAATCTCCAGATGATATAACCGGCAATAATACAAACTACAGGAGCAAGCCATGAAATTACATTGCTGCTGGATTTAGTTTGTACCGATGTTGATGCCTTCACAGCAGATGCCGTTGCGGTTGGTTTAGTTTCAGCCATAACTCTTGTTTTTTTGAATTAAAAATTTTACGGTTTTAAAGTGTGTGGTTTTGATTCACAATTCTACTGAAAAAAAAAGTTAAAACGTTTAAATACCCGAAGAAAAAATTTTATTTGGGAGGCCAATATAGTAAATTTCTCATACCAAACATCAGATTTGCATCTTGTTTTTACGGTGTTAAATGAATGCCATAGCAGTTTATACGCCGTCCGTAACCTTAAAACCACTCCTGTATAAAGAAAACCGCGTGATTTTTTTGTTATCATTAATTTCACCCCTTCAAACCAAATAATACATTCATGCATA
>CAYMKT010000029.1:5615-10643 GCA_964391065.1 uncultured Terrimonas sp.
AACGATAAATTATTCCTTAAAAAAGTTTCTTTCGATGAAATTTCAAAAGACTCTACACAAGCGATGTACAAAGCGGTTAACAATTCTAATGTACTGCCCATTGTAGCGAGTTTTGACATTAAAGTACGCGCCACAGACAGCACGGCAACAGTGATCGATTTTACGGATTATATTTCGGGGGATAACGATGTACTGTATTTTTCGGGCAGCGCTAAAACAACCTTCCGGGTGGGCGCTTACCAATCTGATAAATCTTACATTAACACGGTAAGAAGCTACCCGCTTAATATTGAAATAAAAACGGTTAAAACTTACAGTAAAGGCGGTGGCAGCATTAGCCCGGCAGGCGGACCTGTTTCAACTGTGAATGCGCAAAGCGTTGTTTACACGCTTGAGCTTAACAGTTCGATGATTTTATTACCTAAAACACCTGCCAGGCAACGCTTTTACGATCCAAGGATTGGTTATTTTGCAAGAAACTATACCGACTTTGACTCCGATCCACAGGGTGTAAAAGATGTTTCTATCATCGTTCGATGGAAGCTGGAACCAAAGGAAGAAGATATAGAAAAGTACAAAAGAGGCGAATTAGTAGAGCCTAAAAAACAGATCGTGTATTATATTGACCCTGCTACACCCAAAAAATGGGTGCCTTACCTTATACAGGGCGTTAACGACTGGCAGAAATCCTTTGAGCATGCCGGGTTTAAAAATGCTATTGTGGCCAGACCGGCGCCCGAACCCTGGGAAGACTCGACCTGGAGCCTCGAAGACGCGAGGTATTCCGCTATCGTATACAAACCGTCTGTTATGGCCAACGCCAGCGGACCTAACGTGCACGATCCCCGTTCTGGTGAAATACTAGAAAGCCATATTAACTGGTATCATAACGTGATGAAGCTACTGCGAAACTGGTATTTTATTCAGTGTTCGCCCACCGATCCAAGGGCCAGGAAGATGGAGTTTGACGATGAGCTGATGGGGCAATTGATTCGTTTTGTTTGCTCCCACGAAGTAGGACATACCCTGGGTCTCCGGCATAATTTCGGCTCCAGTTCTTCCGTACCGGTTGAAAATTTAAGGAACAAAGCATGGGTGGAAGCCAATGGTCATACACCCTCCATTATGGACTATGCCCGGTTTAATTATGTGGCCCAGCCCGAAGATAACATCTCCGAAAAAGGGTTATTCCCCAGGATCGGCGATTATGACAACTGGGCTATTGAATGGGGATATAAATGGTATCCCGAACTCAAAACACCCGAAGCTGAAGTTGCGGTTTTGAATAAACTCACCATTGATAAATTGAAAAATAAAAGGCTTTGGTTTGGTACAGAAACAAATGCCGACGACCCCCGCTCGCAAAACGAGGATCTTGGAGATAATGCTATGAAATCCGGGATGTATGGCATTAAGAACCTCCAACGCATAGTGACGAACCTGCTGGAGTGGACAAAAGAAGATAACCGCGATTACGACAACCTTTCCACACTTTACGGAGAGCTAACAGCACAATACGGACGTTACCTTGGGCATGTTGCTAAAAATATAGGTGGAATATATGAAACGCCAAAAACAGTGGAGCAGCAGGGAGGGGTTTACAGCTACACGCCGAAGGCGGTTCAAAAAGAAGCGATGCAATTTTTAGTCAGGGAATTGTTCGTTACTCCTGATTGGCTGATTAACAACGAAATCCTTAACCGCATCGGAAATACCGGCATCTCTGTAATAAGCGATCGCCAAAATGCCGTTTTAAACCGGGTCATCAGCACCAACACCATCAGTAAGTTGCTCAGTATGGAAGCCGAAATAAACAATGAAGCCTACAAAGTAACGGATATGCTGGATGAATTAAAAAAGGGGATATGGAGTGAACTTACAGCAAGGAAAACGATCGATATCTACCGGCGTAACCTGCAAAAAGCCTATATTGAACGAATTGGCCAAATCGTTAGACCGCCGGCGGTGTCGGGCATTGGCATATTATTCCGCATTGGCGCCCCTGCCGCTATGGCCGATACCAAAAGAAGCGATATCATTTCGGTATTAAAAGGGAACCTCCGTTCGTTACAGGCAGAAATAAAAACCGTGTTGCCCACTATTTCCGACAGGATGACGCGATATCATTTGCAGGATGTGAATGACAGGATTATGAATATCCTGGATCCCTCAAAATAAAAACAATATAAACATCTTCTCATAAAAAGGCGGCATTGCAGCTTGGCCGTCTTTCTCATTTTAAGCAAGTTGCGCGGCGCCGTGTAAAGCCTCACCGTTATGAAGCTTTTGAATATTGCTTAGCGTGGCAACCGTAATTTCAGTGAGTGCCTCCCGGGTAAAGAAAGCCTGGTGTGCGGTAACCAATACGTTAGGGAAACTCATTAATCGTTGTATCACATCGTCTTCAATAACGCTGGCTGAAAGGTCTTTAAAAAATAGTTTCTCTTCCTGTTCATATACATCAATGCCCAGATACCCAATCTGCTCCGATTTCAAGGCGGTAATGGCCGCCTGTGTATCGATGAGACCACCGCGGCTTGTATTGATCAGCATCACACCTTTTTTCATCAATCCAATATTGTTTGCATCAATGATATGATGGGTTTGGGGATTCAGCGGACAGTGCAGCGATACGATGTCTGACTGCTGAATTAATTCAGGGAGGGTTTTAAAAACCACACCCTTCGATTGCAACGCTTCATCAGGGGCAGTATCGTAAGCCAAAACGGTACAGCCAAAACCCATCATAATCAAACAAAAGGCCTTCCCAATATTTCCGGCGCCAATAACGCCTACGATTTTACCCCTTATCTCAAAACCCAATAAGCCATTCAACGCAAAGTTCTGTTCCCTTACCCTGTTGTATGCTTTATGTGTTTTTCGATTCAGCGTGAGTATCATGGCAGCGGTATGTTCGGCAACAGAAGCGGGGGAATAAGCCGGCACCCGGCATACTTTAATACCATACTGTTTTGCAACTTCTATATCCACATTGTTGAAACCAGCACAACGAAGTGCGATAATTTGAACTCCTTTGGCCGCGAGCAACTGAATAACCGCTGCGTTAACTTTGTCGTTTACAAAAACACAAACCGCTTCACTCCTGTCAATTAATTTAACAGTATGAACATCGAGCTGCATTTCAAAATATTCCAGTATAGCGCCTTGCTGGTTATGCAGGTTAAAGAAGTCCCTGTCGTAGGGTTGTGCAGAAAAAAAAGAAATCTTCATGAGCGTATATTCTATTCGTACCGGAGCGCAACAATAGGATCTAATTTAGAAGCTTTCCAGGCTGGATAGAGCCCCGCTGCCAGTCCAACCGCCGAACAAATAACAATAGCGATCAGTATCAGCAACCATGGCACGAAAAACGGAACCTTCATCAACATCCCTATTATGTTGCCTGAAATAATGCCGATGATGATGCCAATGACCGCACCCATGAGGCTTATTATTATAGATTCAAATAAAAACTGTTGCCGTATGTTTTTCTTTTTTCCACCAAGCGCCTTTATCAGGCCTACTTCTTTTGTTCTTTCTGTTACCGCTACCAGCATAATATTCATCAACCCAATAGACGCTGCCAGCAACGTAATAAAGCCAATACCTCCTGCGGCTTTTGAAACGCTTCCCACCAGTCCAATAAAAGTTTCGGCCAAGGCATCGCTTTTATCAATATAAAAATTACTTTGCTCGGTTATGCTGAGTTTTCTAATAGGTCTGAAAACGCCTTCTGCTTCTCCAATGGCGTCATTTAACTGGCCCACATTATTTACCTGGACTCCTATATAATAAGAAGCATTGCCAAGTGTAAATAAACGTCGCATAGTATTGTACGTGGTAAAAACGGCATTGTCGGCGCGCATGAACGAACTGCTGCCGCGGCTTTTTAACACCCCGATAACCCTGAATTTGTTAGCGCCTACACGTATGATGTTGTCCAGTGCACGTTCTACCCTTTCTCCGAAAAATTTGTTGGCCACATCGTACCCCAACACGCACACATTTCTTCCAGATTGTATATCCAGCCTGTTAAAATCACGGCCGTACTCTATTTCATAGCCATTCAGTGTCAAATAATTTTCATCGCCCCCTGATACCCGCACATTGGGATTTGTTTTTTTGCTGTCGAAAAAAACAGTCTGTGCATTTACGCCACCTACTCCTATACTAACCTTTGCAGGATAAGCATACCTTTCTTTAAATGCCCTGGCTTCTTCAAAAGTGATCGCTTTACCCGCATTTGATTTCTTTATTTTTTTGTTGCTGTCGCTGCTGGTTTTAGTAACATTGCCTTCACCCCCTCCAAACCGGATCTGCCTTTCGCGAAACCTGATACTAAAAGAATTGGCCCCCATTGTTGCAAAGCTGTCCTTTAGGCTGGAATTCATGGCCTGTATAGCCGTAATAATACCCACCAACGCCCAAATACCCAGTGCCATCATGGCAACGGTAATGCCCGTTCTGAGTTTGTTGCTTGTTACCGTTTTGAAGGCGAGTCCAATGGTATCTTTTATATCCATTCCAATATTTGAAAATTAAAATTACGGATAGATATACCATTCGCAAAATGCGTTATGATGAATGGATACGGAATGGTTCACCTCTAATAATACAAGGCTTTAAGCAAAAGATTGGGGAAGATCCCCAAAATAATGACCAGTACAGCCGTTACCAACAATGCGGCCTTAAATGCGGGCGAAGGCTGATTGACCTGTGGATCGCCGTCTTTAAAATACATGCACTGGATAACCCGGAAATAATAATAGGCACTTATTGCCGCCATTAAAACCGCAAAGATGACCAGCCAGGTATGGTGGCCGTTTTTTACCGCTCCGATAAGCATGTAATATTTTGCAAAAAAACCGGCCGTTAATGGAATGCCTGTAAGCGAAAGCAGGAACACCGTATTGGTTAGCGCAAGAAAAGGGTGTTTTTTAGCCAACCCATTAAATCCTTCGAGCGAAAAATCCTTCATTTTAATGAGAACGGCGAAAGTTCCTATGGTTGCAAGGCAATAGGCTGCGG
>CAYMKT010000029.1:10743-29465 GCA_964391065.1 uncultured Terrimonas sp.
GCAATAAAGGATGCCGCTTTTACAATAGTGGCCATAAAGGAAGTGAACACGGTGGGTGAGCCATCGTACACATCAGGCGTCCAGAAATGAAACGGCGCTGCACTCACCTTAAATGACATGGATATCAGCATCAGTACCAACCCGATTGCCACCATGGGCTGTAGCTTCCCAACCCCCAAATTCATCGCCTCAATATAAAATGTACCGGTGGCGCCGTACAAAAAGGCGATGCCCATAAGCATGATACCGGTGGAGAAGGTGCCCATCAAAAAATATTTGAGAGAGGCTTCATTGCTCTTAAGATTCTGCTTATCGCTGCCTGCCAAAATATATAATGGGATGGAAATGATTTCAATGCCGAGGAACAACATCAGCAATGTATTAAACGACGCCACAAGACACACCCCGCAGAGTATAAAGAAAATAAGCGCGTAATATTCAAATACATCGGCGCCTACCGTCTCAAATTCGCTGGCATTTAAAATAAAAAATAGCAGGGTGCAGGCAAAGGCCACAGCGGTAAAAACCTGGCTAAATGGCGTAAACTTGAGCATGCCGCCAATATCAGCGTATATATACCAGATGCTATAATATTCAAGAAAAGTAACTGTTATCAGGGCGACTATTCCCAGCACAGCGATGTACTTTGCCGCTGATTTCTTTTTAAAGAAAATCCCGCTGAACATCATTAACACCCCCCATAAAGCCGATAATATAATTGCGCTCATAATATTAAATAAACCCGTTTTGAGTTGTAATTTCGATTTTTTTGTACGTTAGCTCCCGGAACGATTCAATTGCGCATCTTCCTTATCCCTGACTTACTCGCTGCTACAATCCGCCTAAACTGTTCAACACGTTTTCGACAGTACCTTTTGTGAGTTCCATGAGTGGCTTTGGATAAATACCCAGCACAAAAATGATGATCACTATCACGGTAAGGGCAGCTACTGCATTGCCATTTAGCAAACCTGCACTTTTTAAAGTAATGGCATTAGCTTCCCCATACAATACTCTTTGTACCATATTGAGCGTATATACTGCCGCCAATATTATACTCAGCAGCGCTATGGCGGTAATCCATATACCACTTTTAAATAAGCCATTAAACATCAGGAATTCACCCACAAAGGCATTGGTAAGCGGCAGGGCGATATTGGCGAAAGCAACAATTACCATAAAAACGGTAAGCAGTGGTGCGCCGGATGCGATGCCGCCCAGCTCTGAAATTTTTCGGGTGCCAAAATGTTTCTCTATCAGTTCTACAATAATCCACAGCCCAATGATATTAATACCATGGTTGAACATCTGTATCATTACACCCTCCATCCCACTTTGGGTTCGGGCAAATATAGCAGCGCACATTAACCCAATATGTACTATGGAAGAATAGGCTACAAGGCGTTTGAGATCGTCCTGCACCCAGGCAATACATGAAGCATAGATCATTCCTGCTACCGAAAGCATAATGATCAAATTAGCATACTGTCCGGTGGCATGAGGGAACACTGGGATCAACCAGCGTATAACGGCAAACACGCCCATCTTTACCATAACGCCACTGAGTATCATGGTAACCGCAGTGGGCGATTGCTCATACGCATCGGGCTGCCAGGTATGAAAAGGGAAGATGGGCATTTTTATAGCGAAGGCAATAAAAAACAACCAAAACACAAATTTCTCCTGTCCCACAGGAAGCCTGGTTTTCAAAAATGCATTTAATGAAAACGTGCCCTCGGGCGTATGCAGGTAAACATAAATAATACCCGTTAACAGCAATAAAGACCCTGCAAACGTGTATACAAAAAATTTAAAAGTTGCCTGAATACGCTTCTCCCCACCCCACTGCGATGCGAGGAAGTAAACGGGAATGAGCGCCAGCTCCCAGAAAAAATAAAACACCAACGCATCCATGGCACAAAACACACCCATTAAACCACTTTGCGTGAGTAACATCAAGCCGTAAAACTGGTTGGATTTTTTGTAGTTGTTATTATAGGTTGATACAAATACAAGTGGGAAAGCCAGCGCGGTTAACAAACATAACATGCGCCCCATACCGTCGTACATTAAGGCAAAGCTGCTGCCGATCGAAGGCATCCACACATAACTTACATTATTAAAGTTGATGTATTTTTTTTCGGTAAAAAAAAGGCTTGCAGCCACTATGGCAATGGTAATAAATGAAGATACAACCGCCCACCTTTTTGCTTTATCGGATTCAGACAGAAAAAAAGCTACTAATCCGCTAAGCAGAGGAAACCAAATCAGCAGCTCCGGAAATGTAATGAATACGTCGTTAGGGTTCATAGCTTACAATACAAACAATTGAATAATAAATAGAACAACGGCTGCAACTACCATCATTAAAATATAAGCGGCAACCTGGCCGCTTTGCAACAACCTTAATTGCCTGCTCCCGTAATGGATCAGTTTCCCTACCCCGTTTACCATGCCGTCTATTCCCAGCTTTTCCACGTAATTGTTCAGCAGCACAGAGATGTTACGCAATGGCTTTACGATAGCCGAATCGTACAACTCATCAACATACCATTTGTTTTCCAGCACTTTTCCAAATCCCGTTGCCTCCTGTAAATCCGGCTTTTTGCTGAACCTGTTCACCGCGTATAAAATAGCAATTGCTGCAATGAACACAGAAATACCCATCAGCATATATTCTGTTGAATGGTCCGGATGATGCGTATGCTGCAATGCCGCGGATCCTGCAAAAACAGGAGCAAGGAAATGCTCGAGCTCATGATGCCCGCCTAATAATTCCGGAACGCCCACGAAGCCTGAAATAGCGGCAAGAACAGCCAGTATGATCAATGGCCAGGTCATTGCTTTGGGGCTCTCGTGTAAATGATGCTCCTGTTCGTGCGTACCCCTGAACTTACCGAGAAAGGTAGTGGCGTATAAACGGAACATATAAAAAGCCGTGAGAGCCGCGCCCAGTACGCCAATTACCCAGTATATTTTGTTTGCCGAAAACGCCACTGCTAAAATTTCATCTTTAGAAAAGAACCCACTAAACGGTGGTATACCGGCAATAGCAATACAACCCACTAAGAAAGTCCAATGGGTAACAGGTAAATGGCTTTTCAACCCTCCCATTTTCCTGATATCCTGTTCGTGGTGCATGGCATGTATAACCGAACCAGCGCCGAGGAACAGCAATGCTTTGAAAAATGCGTGGGTCATTACGTGAAACACTGCGCCGGTATAAGCGCCAACGCCCAATCCCAAAAACATATAACCCAACTGGCTTACCGTGGAGTAAGCCAATACTTTTTTAATATCGTTCTGCTTTAGAGCAATCGTAGCGGCAAAAATGGCGGTAGCCAACCCTATTACGGCGACCACTCCCTGCGTTGCGGGAGCGAGTGTATACATGATATTGCTCCTTGCTATCATATAGATACCAGCGGTAACCATGGTAGCGGCATGTATAAGTGCAGACACCGGAGTAGGACCAGCCATGGCATCGGGCAACCAGGTATACAAGGGTATCTGGGCGCTTTTACCTGCAGCGCCAAGAAAGAGTAATAATGTAATACCCACCAAAACGGTATCATTTAATTTCATGCCGGAGGCCTTTGCAAATACGTCCCCGAAATTCAGTGAGCCAAACTGCTGAATCATCCAGAATGTAGCCAGCAAAAAACCGAAGTCGCCGATACGGTTCATAATAAATGCCTTTTTTGCAGCATTATTAAAATGCGTATTCTTAAACCAGTAACCTATGAGGAGGTAAGAACATAAGCCTACCCCTTCCCAGCCGATAAACATAATGAGATAGTTGGCGCCAAGCACCAACAGCAACATGGAAAAAACGAAAAGATTGAGGTATGAAAAGTATCGGGCAAAATGATCAGACGATTCTTCATGCATGTAGGCGGTGGAATATACATGTATAAGAAATCCAACACCGGTTATAATGAGCAGGAAGATCGCCGACAATTGGTCTACCTGGAAAGCAAAAGGAATTTCTAATGTGCCAATGGAAATAAAATCGAAAAGTTTCACGATACCGGTATGTCCCGCCTTTACCTCAAAAAATAAGATGAGGCTTACTATAAAAGACAGGAGTATAACCCCACTGCCAATAATGCCGGTGAGCGATTTGGATAAATTTTTTCTTGCCAGTCCGTTGATGAGAAAGCCCAGCAACGGAAACAGGGGGACCAGGTAAACTAATTTGCTCATATCAGGTTCTAATCAGGTACAACAAATAAAATGCGGAACAGGCTTACTTTATTTCCCGAAGGTTTAATGTCTAAGCCTGTTCAAAAAATTTACATCTACCGAATGGGTATTTCGGTACATCATCACAATAATTGCCAGTCCAACACTTACTTCAGCGGCCGCTACTACCATAATAAAAAATACAAACAACTGTGCCTCTGTTCCCGTTTTGGTAGCCACATCAATGGTGGATGCTGCCAGGTAATGCATTTTAGAAAATGCTACCAATAATAAATTCACCGCGTTCAACATTAATTCAACGCACATAAAAATGATGATCACATTACGACGGGTTAGCACCCCTATAATGCCGATGCAAAATAGCGCTACAGATAAAAATATATAATGATTGATGGTCATATTCGTTTGATATAGGTGCCGGGTTGCAGGTATCAGGTATCGGGTGTTAGGTATCAGGTGTTAGGCGCCGGCTGATGAGCTTCGAATCGTCGGGCATCAACATCGAACCCTCGATCCTACTCAACACTTACCCCTTACCACCTACTACTTACTACTTCTTTCTATGACTTCTTCCCAATTACCACCGCCCCAACCATGGCGCTTAAAAACAGCACACTGCTTATTTCGAACGGTAATATATAATCTTTAAACAACACCATTCCCAAACTATTAATCAGTCCAATATTGCCGGTTTGCAGCAATACTTCCTGGCGCATACCCTCAGTATCTTTTAATGCGGCTATTAAAACAAGCAGTAAACTGCCTCCCGATATTACACCGGCAAATTTCAGCCACTTTTTTTTCAGCGGCGCCGGGGGCATATTCAAATTCATCAGCATCACCACAAACAGGAAAAGCACCATAATAGCGCCTGCATAAACAATGATATTTACAATGGCAAGAAACTGCGCGTTCAACAATATATAATGTCCGGAGATAGCAAAAAAAGTAACAATCAACCACAGGATACTGTGTACAGGGTTTTTGCTGAAGATAACCATGAGCGCACTACCTAATGCGAGTATTGTAAGAAACCAGAAAAGAAGCTGTGCTATTCCCATTATATTAGATTCGTTCGTTTGGTATAGATCAGGATTGTGATTTTTTCTTTTTTTCCAGGGCCCCTTTCGCCACCGCATATTCTTCCGGATGGGTAACGGGGTCGGGAATAAGCATGTCGCGCTTGCCGTATATAAAATTTTTTCGACTGTAATTTGCCGGTGCAAAAGTTTCGCTTAAATACACAGCGTCTTTGGGGCAGGCTTCTTCGCACAAACCACAAAAAATGCAACGCAGCATATTGATCTCATATTTAGCGGCATATTTTTCTTCCCTGTATAAGTGTTCTTCACCAGGTAAGCGTTCGGCCGCCTCCATGGTAATGGCTTCTGCCGGGCAGGCTACAGCACAAAGCCCACAGGCTGTGCATCTTTCACGTCCTTCCTCATCGCGGTTCAATACCTGTAAACCCCTGAATACGGGACTGAAGGGACGCCTTACTTCGGGATACTTAATCGTTACTTTCTTCTTGAAAAAATGCTTTAAGGTAATAAGCATCCCTTTAAAGATATTCCAGAGGTATATCTTTTCAATCCAATTCATCGGTCTCCGGTCTACAGGCTTCGCTCTTTGTGTTAATAATTGCATGATTACTTCATTACTTCCCCCGTGAAGGATTTTAAAAGTTGTACAAAAGTATTTTTATCGGTTATACAACCCAACTAATAATTCAATGCGCTTTCATGGTATACAGTACAACCGCCCCTGTAACAACCATATTTAATAAGGCCAAAGGAATTAAACCCTTCCAGCCCAGGTTCATCAACTGATCATACCTGAACCGGGGCAAGGTCCATCTTATCCACATAAAAATAAAAATAAGGATAAAGGTTTTGCCGAACAATGCGGCTAGCCCGACTACAAGAGCGGTAATACCGGATAGCTTTGTTTCATCTACAAAAGGCATATCATACCCACCAAAAAACAAGGTCGCTATAATGACGCAACTGATGAACATATTAATGTATTCCGAAAAAAGGAAGAACCCGAGCTTCATGGAAGAATATTCCTGGTGATAACCCATATTGAGTTCACTTTCAGCTTCCGGTAAATCAAAAGGGGCGCGGTTGCATTCGGCCAGGGAACAAATAAAAAAAAGTAGAAACCCCAATGGCTGATATACTATATTCCACCAATTGCCCTGTATTTGCTGTTCCGTGATGGTTCGCAGGCTTAGCGACCCGGTGAGCATGAGCAATGCGATAAGGGCAATACCCATCGCCAATTCGTAACTGATGGCCTGGCTGGCGCCCCTCAATGCTGCCATTAAGGAAAACTTATTATTACTGGCCCAGCCTCCAATCATTATACCATATACGCCCAAACTCACCACACCGAAAACATACAAGATGCCAATGTTGATGTCTGCTATTTGTAAATCTACTATCCTTCCACCCAGTTCCACTTTACCACCCCATGGAATTACCGCCGAGGTCATCATAGCCGTAAGCATGGCAAGGCAGGGACCGAGAATGAATAAAAACCTGCTTGAATTGGTAGGAATAACCTCTTCTTTAAAGAATAGCTTTAACCCATCGGCGAGCGGTTGTAACAGCCCAAAAGGACCTGCGCGATTGGGTCCAAGCCTGTCTTGTATAAAACCCGCAACCTTACGTTCTGCGTAAGTAGCATACATGGCTACTACCAGCGAAACCGTAATTACGATTGCAATTAATACCAGCTTCTCTATTGCAAAACTCCAATCAAAAGCGAGTACAGTCATAAATTATATATTCAGGATATGTTTAAGTATGGTTGGATTCAATATCAAATTACACAATCCTCATTCGAATCTCATTTGTTTCCATCTCTTGTTTCATCATTAAAATCATTGGAATGTGCCGGTCCCGGTATGGCTGCAAGATCAAGATCCGGTGGATTTACCTCGCTTACGCTATGTATGTTCATGAGCAGCCTGGGTTGCCTGCCGTTCATTATACTGCTGAAGGTTTCATTGGGTTTTGTTGTTCCAACTTTTCCCGAATAATGCCCCTGTGATATTACAGAATGACGGTTGATGAGCGCAGGTCCTTCAATTACCCAGTCTTTGCTGTTTTTTTTCTCAAACCTGCATTCGTTGCAAATCCATCCGGGTTCACCGTTGGGTTGATCTTCTATTTCGCCCCATTGATCTTTACGCGCTGTTACCCGCAGTATCTCATCGCCTCTTAACCATGCATGCACCCTGCCGCAACACTTATCGCAATTGCGATGCGCATTTACCGGTTTGGTAAACCACACCCGGTTTTTAAACCGGAAAGTTCTGTCGGTTAATGCTCCAACCGGACAAACATCAATTACGTTACCTATAAAATCGTTATCAAGCGCTTTTTGAATATAAGTTGCAATTTCGGCATGATCGCCCCTGTCTAATACCCCGTGCTCGCGTTTGTTCGTCAACTGGTCGGCTACATACACGCAGCGGTAGCAAAGAATACACCTGGTCATGTGCAGTTGGATATAAGGGCCGAGATCGTGCTTTTTGAATATTCTTTTTTGAAATTCAAACCGCGTACCTTCTTTTCCATGTTCATAACTCAGGTCCTGCAAATGACATTCACCGGCCTGGTCGCAAATAGGGCAATCCAGGGGGTGATTAATCAACAAAAATTCCACTACCCCGCTTCTCGCATCAAGCACTTTTTCGCTGGTAATATTTTTTACAATCATGCCATCCATTACATTCGTTCTGCAGGATGCCACTAATTTAGGCATGGGCCTTGGGTCGGCTGTTGAGCCTGCAGCCACTTCCACCAGGCAGGTACGGCATTTACCGCCACTACCCTTTAATTTCGAATAATAGCACATCGCGGGCGGAGTTACTTCACCACCAATTTGCCTTGCGGCATTCAGGATGGTTGTGCCCGGTTCTACCTCAACAGTAATATTGTCGATGGTAACCTTGAACAATTTTTTTTCTTCAGCCATTATATCTTTTGTTTCTTACGTGCGGTAACTACAACAAAAATGTACATCATTTTACGAAAAAATGCAGCCGTCCATTTCGTGTGTTACAATCGCTACACGGCTATTTCCAATGGATCGGCATAATGAGCCAGACCGTAATTTCTTTTTAAGCATTCGCCTGGATTGTTAACGTGCCATTCAAATTCATCGCGAAAATGGCGAATGGCTGCCGCCACGGGCCAAGCCGCCGCATCGCCCAACGGGCAAATGGTATTCCCTTCAATTTTACGCTGTATATCCCATAATAAATCGATGTCGCTCATTTTTCCCTTCCCGGTATCAATATTTTTTAAAATTTTCTCCATCCAACCTGTCCCTTCCCGGCACGGGCTGCATTGTCCGCAGCTTTCGTGCCTGTAAAACCGCGCCAGGGTATAGGTATGTTTTACGATGCACTGATCTTCATCCAACACGATGAAGCCGCCACTTCCCATCATACTGCCGGTAGCAAAACCACCATCACTCAGACTTTCATAATTCATATACCGGGTTTCGCCCTTAGCTGTTTTCAGCAACAAATTAGCTGGTAGTATCGGTACAGATGATCCGCCTGGTATGCATGCCTTTAATTTTTTTCCATTGGCCATCCCTCCGCAATATTCATCACTGAAAATGAATTCTTCCACGCTGATGGTCATATCAATTTCATAAACGCCGGGTTTCTTAATGTTACCGCAGGCAGATAGTAGTTTTGTACCGGTTGACCGGCCCACGCCAATCTTAGCATAGGTTTCTCCGCCCATATTAATAACGGGTACAACAGCCGCCAGTGTTTCTACATTATTAACAACCGTTGGGCGGTCCCACACCCCTTTTATTGCGGGAAACGGAGGTTTAATGCGGGGATTTCCCCTTTTACCTTCCAGCGATTCGATCAAAGCCGTTTCTTCGCCGCAAATATAGGCCCCTGCACCACGCTGAACATATATTTCGCAGTCGAAACCTGTGCCTAAAATATTCTTTCCCAACCATCCATTTGCTTTGGCTTCAGCGATGGCCTGCTCCAGGATATCGGGTATCCAAGCATATTCGCCACGTATATATATATAGGTAGCATTGCTGCCTAAGGCAAAAGAGCTCACAATTAAACCTTCTATCAAAAGATGCGGAATAAACTCCATGAGGTAGCGGTCTTTAAAAGTACCGGGTTCGCTTTCATCGGCATTGCACACTAAATGGCGGGGAATACCTTCGGGTTTGGCAATAAAACTCCATTTTAAGCCGGTAGGAAACCCTGCGCCGCCACGTCCGCGTAAACCGCTTTTCTTTACTTCTTCAACAATCGCTTCGGGCGTCATTTTCAAAGCCTTCTCCACACTTGCATACCCACCTGTTTTACGATAGGCATCATAATATCTGATGCCCTCTACTCCGGCGTGTTCTAATAATAATTTTCTTCCCATGTTATAATTAGCGATGCTGTAAGTTTAGAATGCTTAATTTTTATTTTACCTGCTTCTTATTTTTATAAAACGCAGGATATATTACAAAAGCAATCAGTTGCAAAATTGTTGCCCCTAAAAATACCAATCCCGTTATTTTAAAAATACCTGCTATTTCTCTTCCCTGCATGAATTTTGATAATACTAAACAAGCAATAGCAGCTATCAAAAGCAAAATCACAACCACCCTAAAATTAGAAAGGACATTTTTCACCAGTGCATATTTTTAGTTTATCAATAACAAGTTCATCTCTGCACTAATTATTGGCGGCGGCATTATTCCTGCATTCCTCAATAATTGCATCTACTTTATCCTTAGTAAGGTGCTCCCGGTAATGCTTCCCTAACTGCATCATGGGGGCGTAGCCACATGCTCCCAGGCACTCCACTGTTTTCAAAGTAAATAATCCGTCCCCCGTGGTTTCACCCGGTGCAATACCGAGGCGTTCCTCAATGTAAGCAATAATATCGTCGCTTCCCTTTATCATGCATGGGCCGGTTTGACATACTTCGAACAAATATTTACCGACTGGTTTGAGGTTGTACATCGAATAAAAAGTAGCCACTTCATATACCTCAATAGGCTCAAGGCTCAGCAGGGATGCTACATAGTCCATTGTATCCGCACTCAGCCATCCAAATTGTTCCTGCGCCAGATGCAACACAGGCAGTAAGGCGCTTTTTTGCTTGCCATCGGGATAGCGGGCCAGGATTTCATTTACTTTTTTTAATTTTTCGTCCGAAAATTTCATTAGCAAAGTTTCAAATTTTCAAATGATGATATCTCTTCACGCATCCATTTCCCCTGCAATCAAATTCAGACTGCTCATTACAATTACCGCATCGGCCAGCATTGCATTTTTTATCAGTTCGGGATAAGCCTGGTAGTATATAAAACAGGGTCTCCTGAAATGTAACCGATAGGGCGACCTTCCGCCATCACTGATGAGATAGAACCCCAGTTCGCCATTTCCACCTTCTACGCTGTGATACACTTCTCCCGGAGGAATTTCGGTTTCACCCATAACAATTTTGAAATGCCAGATCAGCGCTTCCATTTTCGTGTACACTTCCTGTTTAGGCGGCAGGTAATATTCGGGCACATTTGCATGATATACTTCTGCTTCTTCGCCTTTGAATTCCTGTATTTTCTGGTACGCCTGTTTAATGATCTTCAGCGATTCCCACATTTCCTGGTTTCGAACCAGCCAGCGATCATACACATCGCCCGTTGTTCCTACAGGTATGGCAAAATCAAAATCCTGGTAACTGCAATAGGGAGTTTGCACTCTTACATCGTAATCTACCCCGGTTGCCCGAAGGTTAGGCCCGGTAAAGCCATAGTTGAGCGCCCTTTCGCCGGTGATGGGACCCGCCCCCACTGTGCGATCGATAAATATCCTGTTGCGCTGTAACAGGTTTTCAAATTCTTTTAGCGCATCTGGAAATTCCTTTAAGAATTTTTCCAGTTTATTCCACGCGGTTGCGTTAAAGTTTCTTTCAAAGCCGCCAATTCTCCCGATATTGGTGGTTAGGCGGGAACCGCAAATTTCCTCATAAATTTCATATACCAGTTCCCGGTATTGCATCACATACAGAAATACCGAAAGAGCGCCGGCATCGACTCCTATTACCGAGTTGCAGATTATGTGATCGGTAACGCGCGCCAGTTCCATAATAATAACCCGCAGGTAATCTACCCGCTTGGGCGTGGTTACGCCCAGTAGTTTTTCGCAGGTCATGTGCCAACCCATATTGTTAATAGGGCTTGAGCAATAATTCAACCGATCGGTTAAAGGAGTGATCTGGTATAGGGGGCGGCGTTCGGCAATCTTTTCAAAAGCACGGTGTATATACCCCACGGTCGCTTCCGCAGATATTATTCTTTCGCCGTCAACTTCCAGGATATTTTGAAATACGCCATGTGTAGCGGGGTGAGTAGGCCCAAGGTTGAGGGTAGTGGTTTGCTTTTCAATAGACCCTTCAGGCAGTGTAATATTGTGTTCCCTGCTATGTTGTAACAAATCTTCTGTCATACGTTTTGCTTTCGGGGAGGCTCATTTATTGAAATAACAGCGCCGGATAATACCCATTTATCTTCCAAACATATCATCATCTTTATCTACCCTTGTTTGATCTTCGAGCGGAAATTCCTTGCGCATAGGAAAATAATCCATTTCCTCTACATTCAGTATACGTTTAAGATTTGGATGTCCTAAGAAATTCACACCAAAGAAATCATACGTCTCCCTTTCCATCCAGTTGGCGCAGGCATACAGTTGCGTAGCCGTGTATACATCAGGAGTCTCAATGGCTGTAAAAATTTTGAACCGGATACGGATATTGTCTGTAAGATTGTGTAAATGATATACAACTGCCAATTCTCTCCCTTTGTTATCGGGATAGTGCACTGCCTGCAGGTCGGTTAAAAACCGGAATCTTAATTCCGGATCATCATATAAAAACTGGAGCACTTTAAGGTTCATTTCCTTTGGTGCTGTAAACGTGAGCATACCGTATGGCTCAACAAAATCACTCACCTGGTCGCCAAACTTCTCCGTTAGCCGGGTTTTAATATAGTTGTTGGTTAATTCCATTTAAGCCAATGAGATTTATGATTTGAGCGCTTTTATTGAATGCCGTAACTCAGCATTAATTGCTGATACTGATCGGTGTTCCTTCTTCTTATACTTTCTTTTTCTACAAGGTCCTGCAATGCCATTACGCCGTCCAGTATCGCTTCAGGCCTGGGAGGACAACCCGGCACGTACACATCAACAGGTATGATTTGGTCAATTCCCTGCAACACGGAATAACTGTCAAAAATGCCGCCGCTCGATGCGCAGGCGCCTACGGCTATTACCCATCGTGGCTCGGACATCTGTATGTATACCTGCCGTAACACGGGGGCCATTTTTTTGGCAATGGTACCCATCACCATCAGCATATCGCACTGGCGTGGGGTGAAGCCCATCCTTTCCGCGCCAAATCTTCCAAAATCATAGTGTGCCCCCATGGTAGCCATAAACTCAATGCCGCAGCAGGATGTGGCAAAAGGAAGTGGCCACAGCGAATTTTTACGTGCAAGCCCTACTACCTCACTGAGTTTGGTGGTAAAAAAGCCTTCTCCCGTATACCCTTCCGGAGCTTCCGCAACGCCGATATGGCTTTGGTGATCTCTTTCCTTTGGGGTTATATTAAATCTTACCGGACGTGCCATAATTAAAATTTAGAGGACGCTAATACAAATCCCTTTTCCACTTGTTCTATCCTTTCAACGGCAATGCAAACATTAAAGAAAATTCACACGGTATTACAATACTTAATCTTCCCAGGTAAGGGCTCCCTTTTTAATAATATAGTAAAATCCTGCGAGAAAAAACCCTACAAAAGCAAGTACTGCTATAAAGCCTTCCCAGCCCAGGTGCCTGAAATTTACCGCATACGGGTAAAAAAAGATTACCTCCACATCAAACAAAACAAATAATATAGCTACTAAAAAGTATTTCACAGCTATTGGCTGGCGGGCATTGCCGCTGGCTTCAATGCCACTTTCAAAATTATCTAACTTTTCTGCTGTTGGCCTTTTGGGACCAAGCCAATGCGTTACACCCATCATCACCACAACAAATCCAATGGCGAAAACCAACTGCATAGCGATAGGAAAGTAATTAAACGAACTGTTTACGTCTGTAGCCAAAGAACCCGGATGCGATTGAAGTAAAAAATAAGCTATCATCTAGTCTCTTAGATTACTTTTGTCAACAGTAAACGGAAGAACAGGATCTATTATTTGCCAACCGGAACTACAATTTTCCGTTTTCTGTATAGTGTAGAATTAATCCAATCGCAAAAATAAGGCAGCAATGGATAAAAACCATTATTTAAAAAAATAAAACCCCAAAACCAATACTGGCTTTGGGGTTTTTGTGCATTTGTTTTTTTTTCAGCGTTTTGTATTTGCCGGAGCTGTTTTGCCTGCAGCAGAAGCTTTAGGCTGCGGCCGGTTTATCGCTTTTTGCAGAATTTCCTTATTGTTCTTAGCATCCACGTTAGTTGGATCAAGCTCAATGATCTTGTCGAGGTAAGTTATGGCTGTTGCATACTCTTTTAATTGATTCGCATTATAACCGGCCATGTACCCATAAGCCAATAGCAAAGATGTTTTATATTTTTCCTTGTCCGCTTCTGCCAGCTCTATAAATTTGGTTGCGTCTTCTACCGGAAGTCCCTGCTCCATGGTAGAATCTACCGCCCATTTGGTACGGAAGCCGCCATAAAAGCCCTGCATGTCATCCGGATATTTTGTTTTATATAAATTAAACACACTGTCGGCTGTTGTATATTGTTCGCCATAAAAATTTTCCCAGCCAGCATAAAACAAGTCAGTTTTCCCGTAATCGGGTTTAAAAGTCAATATTTTAGTTAACCAATCTGCCGACTTAGCCCTGTTGCCTAATTTTTTATACATGTTGGAGGCTGCGGTAGCGTAGTCTACCCTATTTTGAGCAACCGTATCCATTTCAATTACTTTATTGAAATAGCTATCGGCCTGCACCACTTTATCTGGAAATTTAGATGAAATTTCGGCCATTTTTACATAGTTATCCGGTAGCAGCATGGAGGAATCTGCCTTAGCAAAAAACAGTTCCATATTTTGCAATGCATTTAACGAATCTCCCAACTTATCGTAGGCATATGCTTTTGTACGATATAATTTTGCGTTCGCCTGGTCTCCGTCTTTCTGTAATTTCTCATCAGCTTTCGCAATAGCTCCTTTAAAATCGCCGGAAGCATACACCAAACTAATTTCTTCCGCTTCTACAGAAGCATTAAAATCGGTATTGGCTTTATACTTGGCAAAATAATCACGGGCTTTATTTACATCGCGCGTGAACCAATAGGAATAAAGATCATAATAAGCGGGGGCATAAGCAGGATCAAGCGCAACAGCAGCTTCGTAATGTTTTAAAAATATACTTGCCTGGTCTTTACCCTGTGTAACATATATTTTCCCGATTTTATATTCCGCCTCCGCCAGTTTGGGGTCGAGGGTAAGCGCGTTTTGGTATGCTGTTACGGCAGCGCCACCATCCAGCAATTTCCGATGGGCATCACCCATATTAATATAAACGAAAGGTTCCTTAAACCGTTTCACTTCCGTTGCCTGGGTTAATTTTTCAATGGCATATCGGGTATCTCCGTCGGGTGCATCTGCATTGGCCCGTCCAACCGCGTTCAGTATATCCACATCTTTCCCCTTACTCAAACTAATGGCAGTTTCAAATCGCTGGCGAGCATCAGTGCCTTTGTGCTCATACAATTCAACGTGTCCCATACCAACAAGCAATATGGGTTCGCTGCCCTTGGATTGCAATGCTGTTTGGTACACTTTTCTGGCGCCGGCAATGTCGTTCATCTCTATCAACGTCTGCCCCAACCAATAAGCGGCGGACTGATCATCTGGTTTTGCTGCAAGTGCTTTTTCAAGTGTTTCCTTTGCGCTGTTATAACGCTCGTAGTAAAATTGTTTCCGGCCTTCTTCCACCGATTGCGCAAAAGCAACATTGCACAGTAACACCGCTGCTACCATAAATCTGATTGTGTGCTTCATCATTTTTGATTTGAAATTTTGGTTTTGGTATATAAACATATTAAAAAATAATTATTCTTCCTTTATTTGTGCTTCACGTACAGAAAAATTCATTTTTGAGGGAACAAGATAAGCCCTTTGGAATATTAGCTGCCCCTTTTCATTCTGTAAAAAATTAGTAAAGCCACGTCCTAATCCTGAATAGTTCTCTTTTACAATATAATACAAACCCCGTACCATTGGATATCTTTTGGTGGCGATATTCGCCTGGTAGGGCTTAATAAATTTGCCGGGCTCCCCGCGTGCTTCTATTGAAGCAACCTTTACCCTTGAAAGAAATGCCAGTTGCTGCTCGTCTTCGGGATTGCCAATCCAACTTACCCCTAAAAAACCTATGGCGTGCTCATTTTCAGACACATAATCAATTACACCCTGGCTTGTTTTGGCGCCTGTAACCACAGGCGATAAAGATTCACCCTTCAACACGGAATCCAGCATAAACCGAACCGCACTTGTGGCAGAAGTGCCATCAAGCACCGGTGTTAGTTTATAGCCGCTCGTTCCCTTCATGAGCGACCTGATCTCCCCCATAGTAAAAAGAGAATCATTCGCATTGTTATTTACAATAACAGCTATAGCATCAGATGCAATTTTGCCCCAGGACGGTGTAAACCCTAGGGTATCTTTCAGAGATTTAACTTCATCTTCACTTAATCCGCGGGTAACGATTACCATACGGATACTATCGTTAAGTAAATCTTTTAAACAATCGGCTTCCGGCTTGTAGTGGGGAATAATCTTAGCAGCCGGGAATTGGGACATAAACACCCTGATCTGTGAGTCAATAACAGGTTTAAAAGACTCATCTACGCTAATGTTGATGGTACCCGACCGAAGATCGTCATTACCCGCGATTACCTTACTGTTGTCGCCATCGTTGCAACTACCCAGAACCAGTAAAACCACACCCAGCAGGCTGTTTTTTGCCTTTCTATACATTCCAGTGCCGTGATTCATTTTTTGATAAATTTTCGCTGATATCCCCTGTATAATCTGAACAATCCATAGGCGATACCCAGGCTACCAAAAAGCGTATCAATGAGCGGGTCGCTATTCATCCACTCTATTCCCAGTTTTTTGTTGAACAAAAAAAACAGTCCCAATGCAATCCATAAAATACCCATACCGTAATCATATAATGAATGAAAAAAGGAATTTCTTTTTCGTTTCTGTTCCTCCCAGTTTTGCTGTACCGACATTGTATGAAATTTATGGGAGTGGGCAAGTTAACAAATCCTTAGCTAATAGCCACATCCATACTGGTAAAAATTGATGAAAACCTATTATTCAATTGCCTCAAAACTTACCGGTTGTACAAAATACATAGCCACCTGTTTCCCGTTTTTCCTGGCCGGCTTCCACCTGGGCATTTTCTTCAGCGTGCGTATCACTTCCTGGTCAATCTTTTCTCCTCCTGTTTGAATAACAATAAAACTACTTATGCTGCCATCTTCACCTACCACAAATTGTATCCTGACTTTCACCGGTTCAGTACGACCCTGCTGTGGGTGACGAAGGTTTAGCTGTAAAAAACGCATCATTGCCTGTAACCCTCCCGGGTATTCCGCCGCTTCATCTACTTCTCCCACGGCAAAAGGTTCACCTGGCGCCGGCAAGGCAACCGTTCCCCTGCTGTTATCGGCGACTTGATCTGTAACAGGCGGCTGTACCATATCTCCCGAAGCCGGTGCGTTAATAGTAACCAGCGATACCTGGCTATCCGCCATATCAGCAATATCAGGCACCGGTTCTTCTTCAGGCGGTATAACCTGCAATATCTTAATAGTCGAGAGCCGTTGCTGCGCTGCCGGTTGAGAAGGTTTTACCACTTTGGGAGGCGGAGGTTCAATTGGTATGGGGTTCAAAGGCACCAGAGGTGGAGGCTCAGGAATCGAAAAGGGGGGCGCATAGGTATTTGAATAGTAACGGGTGGCAATCAGTATTGCAACAGTTGTGAGTACAAACATTGCTGTTAATGCACACAAAAGATATTGATTATAGTGACGCCGCAAATAGTAAGCACCATAAACTTTGTTGCGGTTTTCAAACAGAATATCTAATACATCGCTTTGAAGTATATTTTCAGGTTTCATAAAAAATGTTGTGATGAAATAAAAATTTTCACAACAGGGCCCTGTAACAATGAGATGCCGGGAAAAAGGAATTCCATAAACAAAGGAGCAGGTAAGTTCGGAAACAACTGTTTGCCTAACGATTACTGCTCAACGAAAAATTTCTTCAGCTTTGCGGACTCTTAAAAACCGAATGCCGTGGCGGTAGCCTGAAAAAAAAATAAATGATGAATATTGCTTTTCTTAATATTGAACGGAAATATTTACATCAGTGGTGGCAGATGTAATGGATGTGCCCGTTTGTTTGACTAAATGCAGTCTTTTTTCCAGGAAATTTTCAATAGCCTGCTGCACGCCCAGTAAGTCTTTTGAGCGAATATAACTTCCTAATACATGGTTGCCCGCATTGGGCATGGCTTGCTTTACTTTATCCTTTTCAGGCGTTCCCAGTTCATTAAACATTTTAAGCATTGCAGGTACGCTTACCACACTATCGCGATGCACTTCGTCTTTGTAATAATACAGCATGAGCAAGGGCTGTTTTATCCTTTTAAACGTTTCTTCCGTCATTGTTGTTTCGAGGTATTCCTGTAATTGAGTGGTGGCCTGCAGTGGGTAACGCCCATACCAGTACTGCTGATAGAGCGGACGGCTATCCGAAGAAACTACCATTGAATCGCCTGTAACCCATTTAGCAATCTGCAATCCCCACGGTTTATTCAGCAACCAGGCTTTATCGTTGTCGATGGCAATATTAGGACTCAACAATAGCAATGCGGCTATATCCTGCGGGTAGGCGGCAGCCAGTTGCAACGCATTGGTGCCTCCTGTTGAAGTGCCCATGAGTATCACCTTTTCACCCAATTGCTGTCCAATAGCCAGTGCCTGTTTAGCGCTTTCCCAATATTCCTCAGCCGTTAAATTTTTCATAGGTAAAGCTGTATCTATACCGTGTTCTGCCAGCCTCGACAAATAAAGATTGCATCCAAAAGCACGGGCGATATTGGTATGTATGGGATAACCTTCTTCCTGCGAAGCAGAGAAACCGTGGAGGTAAACGATAGCATATTCCGTTTTTTGTTTAAGGGAATCGTTGTACCAAACCACGCGGGCCTGGTTGTTGGGCTTGAGCAGGTGTTTTTCTTCGTTCTGATGGATATAGTTTTCCAGTTGAACAGCGTCTTGGGGAACTACCGGCATAGCCTTGCTATAGGCTGGCGTTGCAGGGCGTGGACCCAAAAGATACAGCATCACCAAAAGCACGCCAGCAACAAATATTATGTTAACCCATTTTGTACGGAACATCTGAACATTACTTATACT
>CAYMKT010000029.1:29565-32008 GCA_964391065.1 uncultured Terrimonas sp.
TTAAGCCCCATCATAAAACTGTGGTTTGAAATATGTGCGCAATATCCCTTTTTTTTGTAACCTTTGGGAACAATCTGTACATAAAAATGATTGAAAACCAGCAACGATATAACAGTATTCCGGGAGCGGTATTTGTAGGTACCGGCAGCTATATACCCGACGTGTGCATTCCTAATAACTCCTTCCTCGACTCGCGCTTTTTTAACAAGGATAATAGTCCTGTGGAGAAGGATACAAGGCATGTCATTGAAAAATTTAAGGAAATTACCGGCATCCACCAACGATATTATGGCAACCCCGATCAAATGGCTTCTGATTTGGGTTTACAATCGGCAAAACTGGCCCTGAGCAGTTCGGGGATAGATAAAGAAAAGCTGGATTATATAATTGTTGCGCACAATTTTGGCGATGTAGCCTATGGCAGTAACCGAACCGATATGGTTCCAACCCTGGCGTCACGAATAAAACACAGGCTGCGGATCCATAACCCCGATTGCGTGGCCTACGACCTTCCTTTCGGATGCCCGGGATGGCTTGAAGGAATTATACAGTCTAATTATTATATCCGCTCCGGCGATGCAAAATATTGCATGGTCATTGGCACCGAAATGTTGTCGAGGGTAATTGACCCGCACGACAGGGATTCAATGATTTACAGCGACGGGAGCGGTGCAGCCATTGTTTCGGCAGGCACAAACCCCAATGAAGGCATTTTGGCCCATAAAACGCAAACCCATGCCCTTAATCACGCTATGTTGCTGCAAATGGGACCTTCCTACGCTCCGTCTACCCAAAAAAGCGAAAACATTTTTTTAAAAATGCAGGGCAGAAAACTATATGAATTTGCCTTAACCCAGGTACCCCAGGTGATCAAAGCCGCGCTGGATAAAGCTAAATTGCATGTGAGGGATATCAATAAGGTATTGATTCACCAGGCTAACGAAAAAATGGATGTAGCCATACTGGAGCGTTTGTTTAAGTTGTATGATGAAGAAACCATACCTGCCAACCTGATGCCTATGACCATTTCAACGCTGGGTAATAATTCCGTGGCCACCATACCTGTTTTGCTGGATATGATTTTGAAAGGTAAAATAAAAGACCAGCAAATTAACAAGGGCGACAAGGCAATTATCGCTTCAGTTGGAGCCGGCATGAACATCAATGCACTGATCTATCAATTCTGAAAAATAAGCGCTCAAATATTAAATCCGTTAAAAACCACAGGAAATGGGTAGAATCTCTTTAAAAGGCCTACCTTTATCAACGACTTGAATTAAAGCATGTATAATTGAACGTCTATTCTGTACAGCCTACACCGTTGTATTTGTCTATTCTTCTGTACATTATGCTCTTCTTACAGGTTGATTATAAACATTTTAATGTAAAAGTATGAACATGTACGTTTCGAATTTAAGTTTTCACACCACTGATGAGGACTTAAAAAATTTATTCAGCGATTTCGGTGAAGTTTCTTCTTCCAAAGTAATTACCGACAGGGAAACCGGCCGTTCGCGCGGGTTCGGTTTTGTTGAAATGCCAGAAGAAGCAGACGCTAAAAAGGCTATGGAAGAACTGGATGGTAAGGATATTGAAGGCAGGGCGCTTTCTGTTACCGTAGCACGTCCAAAAGAGCAACGCTCTGGCGGCGGTGGTTCGTTTTCGCAGAATCGTAAAAGATGGTAAGCTGATTCAACGCTATAAATCAGAACACAATACCCGGGTGATTAAACATTCCCGGGTATTTTTTTACCTATATCCTGTGCAGCGCTCTAATATTAATCGTAACCTATTGCCCTGCCTTGTCCACTTCCTCCTTTATTTTTTTGCTTTCAGGTTGGTTTTGAACGGATTTCTCTGATTCTACTTCAACTTTTTCAATCCATACCGCATAATTGTTGGGATAAATTTGGGAGAGTTGATCAAAATGCATATTTCAAACCTGCTGAAAGCGTATAACTCCTGTTAGGTATCCCTTTAACAGGTTCACTGTCGTATAAATAAGTCCAATTGATTGTTGCCGATAACTTTTTTGTAACGCCGAGCACCACCGACTCCTGGTTGAAAATCCGGAAATCGCTCCATTGATCAAAGGCCGGCTGGTAAAAAGTGGTGCTGATAATCTCAAGCGTTGATGTGGGTTTTAAGGTAAGGGCAATATAGCTGCTGTTCCTCACCCGGCTTTCATATACCGGTGGATCCACAAGTTCCTTTTCGTATTCATACATCACCAATACTCCCACGTAAAGGTGCAATAAAGCCGATCCCACCAGTTTAAAACGGGGACCCGAACCTGCCAGCCACCTAAGATCAATTTTAGACACTTTATTATTTTGCAATTGAGTAAACACTTCCCATCGCAAAAAATCATTCAGCTCGCGGTTATAACGCAAATGCAATAACATGTTGTCCGAATATTTGGTATCCTCACCTTTTAAAAAAG
>CAYMKT010000030.1:0-10637 GCA_964391065.1 uncultured Terrimonas sp.
GAGAAAGGTGAAAAGAGAGAAGTCAAAGAAGGTAATATCCGTTCTATCGTTAACAGTAACAACCTGATACCTGATTGCTGATAGCTGATACCTGCAACCTGTCAATATCCGTATTTCTCTTTCCAACGTTCTTTCAGCCATTTTCTCAATTCTTCTTCCCTGGTATTTTTGCCGGGATTATAAAAGGTGGTTCCTTTAATCTCGTCGGGTAAATATTCCTGTGGAGAAAAATTATTCTGGTGATCATGCGCATACTGGTATCCTTTTCCATAGTCTAAATTTTTCATCAGCTTAGTGGGTGCATTCCGGATATGCAGGGGGACAGGCAAATCGCCATACTGCTTAACGGCAGTCAGCGCAGCTCCTATGGCCAGATAGGAAGCGTTACTTTTAGGTGATGAGGCAAGATAAGTGGTGCATTGTGATAAAATGATTCTTGATTCGGGATAGCCGATTTTGTTTACAGCTTCAAATGTGGCGTTGGCTAATAACAGGGCATTCGGATTGGCATTGCCAATATCTTCACTCGCTAAAATGACTAATCTGCGGGCAATAAATTTAACGTCTTCGCCTCCCTCCACCATTCGGGCTAACCAATATACCGCTGCATTGGGATCGCTGCCCCGGATAGATTTAATGAATGCCGAAATAATATCGTAATGCTGCTCCCCGCTTTTGTCGTACAATGCAATGCGTTTTTGTGCAATGTCCATTACCAGTGTATCCGTAATCAACACTTCGCTTCCGGGAATCGCATCTGTAACGATCTCCAAAAGGTTCAGTAGTTTTCGGGCATCTCCCCCCGAAATATTAAGCAAGGCTTCGGTTTCTTTCAATGTTATTTGTCTTGCAGACAATATTGCATCTTTTTCAACGGCTATTGCGAGTAGTTTTTTTAGGGCGGTCTCATCCAGTGATCTCAAAACATACACCAAACATCGGCTTAACAATGCCGCGTTAACTTCAAATGAAGGATTTTCGGTAGTGGCCCCAATGAGTGTAATCGTTCCTTTCTCTACCGCACCCAGCAGGGCATCCTGCTGTCCTTTGTTAAAGCGGTGAATTTCGTCGATGAACAGAATGCTCCCGGACTGAAGCTTTGCTTTTTCTATTACGTCACGCACTTCTTTTACGCCGGCACTGATGGCACTAAGCGTGTAAAACGGAACGTTCAGCGTGTGGGCAATAATGTTAGCAATAGTGGTTTTGCCAACTCCGGGTGGTCCCCATAATATCATAGAAGGGATCTTACCCTGCTCTATTGCTTTTCGCAATACACTTCCCTGCCCGGTAAGATGTTCCTGTCCTACCAGTTCATCCAATGATTGCGGTCTTAACCGTTCTGCTAATGGGATTGCCATATCAGGCAAAAATAAGTGATAAGTTCAATTGTGTGAAAATGGGGAAGATGCAATTTAGCGGTGTAACTCCATCCCGCTGCAAAAAGTGAACTGCGTACAAACACACTAATTCCTGACGACAATCCGGAGGTATGTATAGGAGAGCTATTTTACGCTACACTTTAGGTTCCCAACCTGGCTCGTATTCACGGCTCCAGTATTGCATGGCATTCGCATTATCAACAATATGACCGTTTGCAGGATTGATGTTTAATGTATTGCCAGAGCGTAAAGCAATATTACCCAGTTGCACCAGCAGCGTGCTTTGATGTCCACCAATGATATCCGAGTTTAACGCGCTCCCTTTTCGGATGGCATCAAAGAAGTTACGGATATGGATAGCGTCTAATTCCTGCGCGGGATTGGATAGGTTGCGGGCATCAATAATGGCTTCATTCTTTACTTCTTTCACCAGGTTGCCTTTCAGATCAAAAATTTTATACGCATTTCCCTGTTCAATCAGCATGCTGCCGGTTTCTCCATAAAACATTACGCCTACACTGTTCCCTTCTACCTGCTGGCCATTACAACTTCGCCCTTCCCATGTAATACAGCTATTGTTGCCGAATTCGAGGTTAATCACCTGCGTGTCGGGTGTTTGCCAATCGTCTTTATACCGGTAACGGCCACCTGCCGAACTTACCCTAACGGGGTAATCCACTTTCAGGCCCCATCTCGCGATGTCAACCATATGTGTACCGTTGTTGAGTGCCTCACCGGTTCCCCAGTGCCAGAACCAGTGCCAGTTATAGTGAATAAGATTGTCTTTATAAGGCTGCCGGGGTGCGGGTCCCTGCCACAGTTCATAGTTTAGCCAGGAAGGAACCGCTACTGTTTTCCCGGTTCCTATTGAATCCCTGTTATTGGTATACCAGGTTTTGGCAAAATAAGGCCGGCCGATTACGCCGGCATGGAGTTCAGCAATGGCGGCTACTATATTGGGCCACGAACGGCGTTGATTACCCATTTGCAAAACACGGTTGTATTTTTTTTGTGCGTTCATCAGCAACTCCCCTTCATTGGGATTGTGACTGCAGGGTTTCTCCAGGTATACATGTTTACCCGCCGCGCAGGCTAACAACGCTGCAGGCGCATGCCAATGGTCGGGCGCAGTTACTATTAATACATCCACATCTTTATCTTCCAGGGCTTTTCGGAAATCGGGCGCCGGCTTTGGTTTCTTGCTTGTTATTTTTTCAATGGCTGCCATACATTTATCTGCTGCCCGGCTATCAACATCAGAAACATACACTACTTCGCAGCCAGTTTGCAAGGCAAAATTGCTGCTTACCGCCAGCCCACGGCTGTTAACGCCCATAACGGCGGCGCGTATGCGTTCATTGGCTCCCATAATGCCGGCATAACTTTTTGCGCTAAAGCCGGGAAACATACCGCCCAGTGAAACCGCGGCCGTTCCTGCTGCAGTTTTTTTAATAAAATCTCTGCGTGAATTTTTCATAACATGTTTTTATTAAACTTCAACTAAAAGACCATGAACGCTATGACGTTGTATTGCAAATTAAAATTTCAAACCTGGTGGCAGGCAGATTTCAAATCAGGCGTTTTCCGCTCTCTTCATCACCGATGCTAAACTTACGGGAACACCGCCTTTCATTTTACTTTCATCGGCAGCTTCCATAAAAGCCAAGATATCTAAGGTTTCCTTCCTGCTTACAGGTGGCTTACCGGTTTTGAAAAACCCGATAATTTCAATCAGCAGCAGGTCATAACCATCATACGGGCCTAAAATAGCATTTCCGTTTTCACCATACACGGTTCCGCCATAACCACTTTTACCGTTACGGGTGCCACGAAAAGTGCCAATGCGTCCATCTTCCCACACACCCACAACAACATCCGTATCTTCCGTGTGCGCCCGGGTCACTTCTTTGCAACCCGTTCCCATAACCGTATACAGGGTTTCTACGCCATGGATACCATACCAGAAAAGATCGGGATGAGTTTTTTCGAGATGGGCCGGACTAAAAGTATCTGCACCCAACACTTTCCCCATTTTACCCCCTACCACTTCCTGTGCGCTTTTCATAAAGCGTAAAGAAGAAGAGGAGAAAACAGGAACCTTATTTTTTTCGGCTGCATCGTAAATCGCTATGGCGTCTTTAAGTGAGGCTGCAACGGGCTTATCTATAAACATGGGCTTACCTGCGTTTATTACTTCCAAAGCCTGTTGCAGGTGCAAGCGGCCATCGTTGGTTTCCAATAAAATTACATCGGTCTTTTTTAGTAACGCATTGATGGAACCCACAATTTCCACGCCCATCGTTTTAACCTCTTCTGTATAACCTGGAATTCTTTTGGTGGAGGATTCAATGTCGTTGCTGCCTTTTGGGTAGGCCGCCACCACTTTGTATCCGTCAAACGCTGGGTTTGCATCCGGCGCGTTAAGCGCTTTGGTAAAAGCAATGCTATGCGAAGTGTCTAACCCGATAATGCCTACTCTTTTTTTTGATGGATTACCGGCTGCATGTAAAGAAAAAAAGCTGTTAGTCATACCAAAGCCAATGCTTCCCGCCACTGTTGTTCCTATAAATTTTCGCCGGTCGTATTTGTTATGCTTCATTTTTTATGATTTATTGAGTTCTTCAGGAGAGATGCAGGTGTGTGACATACCCGTTATTTTGCGTTGCCTGCAAACTCAAGATATTGTGCCCAGTCGTACAGGTTAATATCATGCTTACCTGTTCTCATATGATAGCGAATGGTTTGTCCTACCGGATGATCTGCCGCGGGCATGGTTCCCACACCTAACCCTTTCAATCCATATAACCGGTAAACCGGTTCCGCATTCTTAGCCGAAAGAAATTCTCCTTTGGGATCAGCCCATTGATCCTCTTCAGCGCTGGCCACATATAAAGGGCGGGGTGCTATCAGCGCTAACAGCATATGCTGGTCTACAGGAAGTTGCTCCGGGTGATCATTGTAGTTCTTGTAAGCAGCAATAAACCAATGCGGGAAGCTGGTATTGAGGTCGCGGATTGTTTCCCCGAACCATCTGCGCGATAGCGCGGCGCCACCTTCGCCGGAATCGTTGGAGATCACCTTCGAAAAACGCCGGTCATTTGCTCCTGCCCACAACGCTGTTTTACCCAGCCTGGAATGGCCGAGTAATATGGTTTTGCCCGCTTCAACATGCCGGTCTGTTTCGAGGTAATCCTGTATGCGGCTTAATCCCCAACTCCATGCGCCTATTGCGCTCCATGCATCGGGTTCCATCTGTAATTTGTCTTTTAACGTGGTGCGGATGCCTTCTTTCCATCCATCTTTGTCGTCGGGCTCCAGGTCGTAATAATAGGCCGTCGCTACACCATATCCTTTTTCAATAATAGCTTGTAAAGGCCAACGGCCCGAAGAACTGCCCCTCGAACTTGCGATAGCCTCGCTATCCGACAACTGGGGATCTTTTTTTTTCAAAATCCTGGCCGGTTTTATGCCCGGATCGTTGCTTACGGTGTGATTGCCGTTAAAATTTAATCCTACAAAAACGGGAGCAGGACTGCTTTTTTTCGGCAGGTATAGCAGTACATCCATGGATGGCGCATTGTTCCCGTCTCCAAAATAAATCGTTACCTGTTTTCGGATGGCCATTCCATTTAAGGCATTATTGTCTGTATCGGTAACCTGGAAACGCAAGCCTGCAGGTTTACCGGGAATAGGGCCATAAACATGATCCGTAAATAGTTGTAAAATATAGGGTCTCTGTTTTGCTTCCCATGCTTCAACGGTGGTGATGGGTTTTCCGTCAACCGAAATTAAAGGATCGGGTAGGGTATAAGGCGGAACTTTTGATTCATCCCTGTTGTTTTGCAGTGGCTGAGCCTGCAATGGCAACTGAAGGCAGGTGAGTATGAGCAAAGAACATGTTTGTAATATCTTCATAGTTCTTAAATTATTAGTTAGAGTGTATGAATGTATAGCAAAAATGAAAGTTTGCCAAACGAAAGAAAGGGTAGAGGAAACCTGTCGGGTTTGTTGCGCCGTTTGCAGGCGGACGATGTTATCGAGTGCGTTTTTACTCTGTTCTGGAAATTAAAATCCGAAGACCTGTATTTCGAATTTCGAAATTTAAGCCTTCGGATTTTTTAAAAACCTATTAGGTTTGAAGATTACTAGTATCCCGGGTTTTGCAGCAGGTAGCCTTCGAGGTTAGAAGCCCCGTCGATAGCTGTTTGCGGAATAGGAAAAATGCGCTTTTGAGGATCAGTATTATCTTTTTCGGTCCAGGCACCTTCATATTTTCCAAAACGGATCATGTCTGTACGGCGAACCATCTCCCAATACAATTCAAAACCTCTTTCCCGGTACAGGATGTCGAGATTCATTTCTGTTAATGGTGGCGGAACAGCCCTGGCGGTTCTCGCTGCTCTTATGGTATTAACATCTTCCAAAGCCGCCGCTTCGCCGCCGCCTTTCCTTAACTTCGCTTCGGCCCGCATCAGGTAAATATCAGCTAATCTTAAAATTACAATGTCGTGTTCCCCAAAATTTCTACCGCTAACGGAGGTACGGCTAAATTCATATTTCTCTACCCGGTAGCCCGTGTTGTAATTACTGCCTGCTACGGTAAAGTCAATTTGTTCCGTGAACTCAACAGGCAGGTCGGGCCGGCTTCGTGTTTCATTGTACAACGGCCCAACCAACATCTGACCGCCGGAACAATTTAGAAAAACGCCATTTCTCCTGATCAGTCCATATTGCTGTCCTCTTAATATTCCCCGGTTAATATGAAAATTATTCGCGGGCACACAGCTATCTGCCGGGTTGGTGTAAATAGACAGGTTTTGTTTAAAAAACCGTCCATCAGCTTCGGCGGGATCCAATGGCGCATAAGCTTGCACCCAGGTTTGGTAAAAATCTGAGGTTATACCCGGTCCATCGGTACCATTTGCCCCGGTATACGCAGGCAGCGGAAATTGATCGCCAGATAGGGAGAAATAGGCCATGCGGTTATGCCCGTTTAAATCGAAACGTTGATCTACCGCAAAAATCAACTCTTTATTAGTGTGATTGTTGTCATCAAAGAGGGAAAAGTATTCACTCGCTAAATTGAACTGGCCGGAATTAATGATCTTATCGCAGTACTCGATCACTTTGTCCATATCGTCCGGACGGAAACTAAAAGAAGACGCGTAGATATCACGGTAAACTGCAGACTGCAAATAAAGCCGGGCGAGCAATCCCCAAACGGCTGCTTTTGTAATTCTCCCCGGTCCAACAGTATTATCCAGCAGTGGTTCTACTGCCAGCAACTCCGATTTGATGTATTCAATCGCCTCGTCGCCCCTGATAATGGTGGAGGTAGCTCCCGGATCATCTTTTACAAAAACAATTCCGAACAGGTCGAGCGTCATCATAGAATAATACGCCCGCATGCCTCTGGCCTCGGCCAAAAATAGTTTTGCATTTGGGTCGTTGTTATCGGGCAATGTATTAAGCGCAGTAATAGCTCTTGATATAGATACTGTAACATCATTCCATACACCTCTTACATTGGGGTCGCTGCTGGTGGTTTCATGTTTGTGCAGCGAGATATAAATTCCATTGTCGCCCCAATCGGTTCCACCCCTGTATGGCAGGATGGCTTCATCACTCGAAATTTCCTGTAAGGCAAAATACCGGGTATGTTGAAAAATGGAAGGAAGTAAGGCGTATACCGGCGCAATAATGCCTTCAGCAATTTCCTTGTCTGTTTCGCCGGCAGTGGAAGCCTCATCCAGTATTTGTTCGTTCAGTTTTGTACAACTGCCCACTATTGTGGTAGCTATACAAATCACAACTAGTTTATACAATGTCTTTTTCATGTTTTTCAATTTTTAAAATGAAACATTCAAACCAAAAATGATGGACCTTGCTTTGGGATAACCCAGGTAGTCGATACCATAAGAGGAAACTCCGTCAACCGTGCGGTCTGTATTCACCTCCGGATCATAACCATCGTAATTTGTAATTACAAACAGGTTTTGCGCTGTTACAGACAAGCGCAGGTTCGAAACCCATCTTTTAATTCCCAGTTCACCGGTATTGAAGCTATAGCCTAAAGTAAGATTGTTCAGGCGGAAGAATCCACCATCTTTCAGGTAACGGGTGCTAATGCTTGCAGGGTTGTTGATGGATTCGCGGGGAAATTCAACGGCTTCATCGGTGGTATTTACGCTCTTGGCGATCTTCGCCTTATAAAAAAAAGCGTTGGCGGTGTTGTCGTATATTTTATTGCCCGATACACCGTTGAAATTGGCGGTGAGATCAAATCCCTTATATGCCACGTTTCCGTAAAAATTAAACATCATTTTTGGTAAGGCTGTGCCAGCCACAATCCTGTCTTTATCGGAAATGATCCCGTCTTTATCTACATCCGTATAGGCGCTTAAACTATCGGCGCCAATGCCGGCGAATTCCAGCAGGTAAAAGGAGCCGATAGGGTAGCCGTTGATGTATCCGTTAACAGCAGCCGAAGTTAAACCGGAACCGGTTGCGCTACCGGATGTGATCACCGAATAGGGAGAACCTTCCACTTTGTTTTTAATATAGGTGAAGTTACCGCCAATACCAAAGTTCAGGTTGTTAGAAAGCTTTCTTTGGTAATTCAGATCCAGTTCAATCCCATTGTTTTTAATGGTCATATCCGGTACATTAGTCCAGAACGTTCCTGCAGGTTGTACAGGATCAGTGGGTGGAACTACCAGCAGGATATTGGAAGAAATTTTGTTGAATACATCAATTGAGCCGTTCAGGTCGCCATTTAGCAATCCAAAATCGAGTCCGAAGTTGGTTTGACGCGATACTTCCCATTGCAGGTTAGGATTGGCAAGCCTGTTATACACCGTGCCTGCGGGATACGGTCCGGTAGGATAAAGCGGGTAGCTTGACGAGGACGATACGGTTGATCCAAACAAGGCCTGGGTGATTTTAGGAGGAATTTCCTGGTTGCCGGTTAATCCCCAGCCCGCTCTCAGTTTTAAATTGCTGAAGGCAGAATTTTGCATGAAATCTTCCTCAGAAATCTTCCATCCGAGAGAAAAGGACGGGAAGTAACCGTATTTGTTGTTTTCACCAAATTTCGAAGAACCGTCTGCCCTGAAATTAACGGTAAGCAGGTACTTGCTATCGAACTGGTAATTGAGCCTTGCGAAATAAGACTGCATCTCATTGATAAAAGCACCGCCGCCGGGCCGGTTATTGGCAAGTGTGAGTTCCTGTCCTGTGCCGGGGTTATAGATGGGGTTCAGATCGTTGAGTGGAAACTTATTGATACTCATAAACCTGGTTTGCACATATATTTTTTGATAAGAGTAACCAGCTAACGCCGAAAAGTCGTGTTTATCGAAATGAGTCGTATAGGTGAGGTAATTCTCAACCAATGTATTTTTATTGTAGGTATAATAGGTTTCCAGCCTGCCGTCCTGTTGCGGCTCTTCGTTGGCGTAGGAAACAATATCGCGGGTAGCGTTCGAGTTGTCTACTCCAACATTCAGTTTATACACCAGTCCTTTTATTATTTTAATGGAAGGCGATATATTGCCTACCACCCTGTTGATAGACGCAATGTCTTGCGAGAGTTGCAGGCTCACCAGTGGGTTGGTGATGTTATTGTATATCGCCAGTGTTCCATCCGAGTTGTAAACGGGGTAGGTGGGGTTGTTTGCCAGTGCGCTGCCCAGCATTGTTTCAATTGGTGGGCGCTCATTTTTGGTATTGGTTGCGGTTAAATTGATGTCAATGACCAACCTGTCTTCCAATAGCTTCTGTGTTACATTAAATCTTCCCGTATACCGCTTAAGCATATTGTTTTTAAGGATGCCTTCCTGCGATAGCGCATTCAGCGACGCATAATAGGTGAGCTTTTCAGATCCACCGCTTAAGGTAAGGTTATTGTCGAAGGTTTGAGCTGTTCGGGTAATTTGATCCTGCCAATCGGTTGAAGCCCCTTTATCATCGAGTACTCCCCCTACCGCCACCACCTGCTTCTTAAATTCCCCGGCATCAAACACAGGTATTTTTCTGGCCAGTGTTGAAAATCCGGCATTACTGGTAAATGTAAGATTGGAAGTGCCGGATTTTCCTTTTTTGGTAGTAATAAGGATTACTCCATTCGCGCCTCTTGAGCCGTAAATGGCCGTAGCGGATGCATCTTTTAATACATCCATGGACTCAATATCCTGGGGGTTGATAAAATTCAACGGATCACCACCGCCTGTTCCGGAATTATCAAGCGGAAAACCGTCAATAACAAATAATGGCGTACTACCGGTTCTTATACCACCCGGTCCCCGCACAGTAATGCCTTGTATGGTTCCTGGTTCGCCACTTACTGAAGTTACATTTACGCCCGCCACTTTTCCCTGCAGGAGTTGCTGTGGGGTGTTAACGATACCCTTATTAAAAGATTCCGCGCGAACCGATTTAACAGCACCCGTTACATCTTTTTTATTCTGGGTGCCGTAACCCACCACCACCACCTGCGCCAGGTCGGTTTGGCTGCTTTGGAGAGCTACGTCAATGGTAGTCCTGGTTCCCACAACAATTTCCTGGCTCGCATAGCCAATATAGCTTACAACAAGTATCGCATTGTCATTTGCTACTGAAATGGAAAACGCGCCATTTGCGTCTGAAGTAGTGTTTTGCGATGTGCCTTTTACGCTGATCGTTGCGCCCGGTAAAGGGGTACCATTGCTGCCATCCCTTACAGTACCCGCGATGGTTTTGTCGGCTTTGACAATGGTTTTTTTGCTGGGGTTGCTTTCTGCAAACGTTGCGGAAGGACTAAATATAACGCTGCCTGCAAGCATGGAAACGACGCATATTTGAATACTCCGTTTCGGTAAATGGAATTTACTCATAAAGCAATTTGAGTTGAGGTTAATCAATGAATAGCAAATAAAATCCGCTATGATTACTTAGTCATTAATGCAATCATTATTGTTTGATTGTTGATACAAACATAACAATTATATAATACTGAAAAACAAAAAAATATCTTATAACATTTTAACCAGGATAAGCGGGCTAATATCGCGTTTGTGGGCCTGGGAAAGAGCATTGTATGATCTATTCTGTAGCAACAATGGAAGCTCCAATTATCCATTATTTAATTTCATTCACCGGCGCATCAATTGTGTGCATCATCTGAAAGCCGGTTCGTAATAACCAAAATAGTTGTCGCGGAAGTGGCGCCATTGATTCTTGCAGTGCTTCCTAGTAATTGATGGCAAAGGGCAAAGG
>CAYMKT010000030.1:10737-31620 GCA_964391065.1 uncultured Terrimonas sp.
GGCAAAGGGCAAAGGAGTATCAATTATCAACCCCATTTATTTTGTACCTTTAACGCTATCTGGTTTTTACATACATCAGGTGATGTAATTGCAGAAATCCTATCTTGCTATGAGTATGAAAAGAAATATCCCGGGTAAGATGTTTTTGGTTGTAGCAGTGTTGACTGTGGTGTTGTTTTTATTGATAAGAACTGGCGGTGTTCGTAAGCCTGAATCCATTGCGAAATATGATAAATCGCTGCCCGCTAAAATTGACTACAACCTGCACGTTAAACCTATTCTTTCCGATAAATGTTTTTTGTGTCATGGCCCGGATAAGGACAATGGACAAAAAGCAGGACTGAATCTTTCCACCAGGGAGAGTGCATTAGCTGAATTAAAAGACGGCAAACGCGCTATCGTTCCCGGTAACCTCGCAAAAAGTGAATTGTATCATCGTATTATAACGGATGATGAAGAAATAATGATGCCTCAAAAGGCATCAAACCGGGTGTTAACGGATTATGAAAAAGCGGTCCTCTCCAAATGGGTCGAACAGGGCGCGGAATACAAGCCACACTGGGCATTCATAGCGCCGGAGAAGGTGAATGTTCCCGATGTAAAAAATAAGAAATGGATAAAAAATGAGATCGATGCTTTTGTGCTGCAAAAGCTGGAAGAAAATAACTTACAGCCTTCGCCGGAAGCAGACAAGGCAACTTTACTTCGCCGCGTTACCATCGACCTCACCGGGTTACCACCTTCGGTGGAGGAAACCGATGCGTTTATGGCCGATGCCTCTCCTGATGCGTACGAAAAAGTGGTGGAAAGATTATTGCAGTCGCCGCACTATGGTGAAAAAATGGCCGTGGATTGGCTGGATGTTAGCCGCTATGCCGATACGCATGGCTATACAGTAGACCGTTACCGGCCCATGTGGCCCTGGCGCGACTGGGTAATTAAAGCCTTTAACGAGAACATGCCATTTGACCGCTTTGTTACCTGGCAACTGGCCGGCGATTTATTACCCGATGCCAGCCGCGAGCAAAAACTTGCCACTGCATTTAACCGCAACCATGCGCAGAATATGGAAGGCGGAATAGTGAATGAAGAATTTAGAAGTGAATACGTGGTAGATCGCACCAGCACACTTGGAACCGCGTTCCTGGGCTTAACTATCAGTTGTGCGCGTTGCCACGATCACAAGTTTGATCCCATCTCGCAAAAGGATTTTTACAGCCTGTATAGTTTTTTCAATAATGTAGATGAAGCCGGGCAGATTTCCTTTGACAATGCCACACCCGGGCCTTCTATGTTGCTTACAGATAACAGGCAGGATTCTGTAATCGCTTATCTTACCCATAAAGAGCAGGAAAAACTCAGCGAATTGGAAACCATAGTGGAAAGGGAAAAGCCGGCTTTTAACAAATGGAAGCAAAGCCCTGGCAGCCGTCATCCATTTGATCTGACAAAAGGCCTGGAGGCCCATTTTACTTTTGACAAATTGGTGAATGGTGATTTTATCGATGAAGTTAATCCAACAGGAAAAGGGAAGGTGGCAGATCCTGTTGTGGTGCCCGGTAAATTGGGCAACGCCTTTAAGTCGAATGGGGATGATATTTTAAAACTGGGTAAAGTGGGCATTTTCAACCGCTTTCAGCCTTTTTCTATTGGGGTATGGATTAATATTCCAAAGGAGGTAAGCAAAGGCGTTGTTTTTCACAAAGGCAATGGAGACATTACTTATGCCTTTCATGGCTACTACCTGAATCTCAGGGATGGTAAGGCTGAATTTTTAATGGCGCATACCTGGCCATACAACAACATATTAAAAGTAACGGAGCAGGAATTGCCTAAAGAAAAATGGATTCAACTAACGTTAACCTATAACGGATCAAGTAAAGCGGCTGGCATAAAACTATTTGTTGACGGCATTGAGGCGCCAATGATCACAGAGAAAGATAACCTGTATAAGGATATCCTTTTTGCCGGAAATGATCAACCCGGCTTGCAGGTTGGAGCAGACTGGCGCGGTACCGGGTTTAAAAATGGATTAGTGGACGAACTTTTTGTTTACAACCGCGAACTCAATCCTTCAGAAGTGAAATGGCTCGCTCAAACCGATAGAACTATCCGGGATGCAGTTATACCTGACCGTGACCTGGAACAATATTATTTTTCTACCCTATCTCATTCCTATCAATTAAAGGAAAAAGAATTATTTGCATTAAGACTGGAACGGAATAAGGAAATGGAAAGCATCCCGGAGATAATGGTGATGGAGGAAATGAAGCAAAAACGCCAGGCTTATATACTGGAACGGGGCGCCTACGATGCGCACGGCGAAAAAGTAAATGCCGGTGTGCCCGCTGCTGTTTTACCTTTTACACCTGATCTTCCAAAGAACCGCCTGGGTTTGGCAAAATGGCTGATGGATCCGGACAATCCACTAACGGCAAGGGTAACCGTAAATCGCTACTGGCAAACCTATTTTGGAACGGGGCTGCAAAAAAACGCCGATAATTTTGGTAACCAGGGCGGCATGCCGTCTCATCTGGCTTTGTTGGATTGGCTGGCTGTCCGCTTCCGCGAATCGGGCTGGGATATTAGGGCTATGCAAAAGCTCATTGTTTTATCCGCCACTTACCGCCAGTCTTCTTATGCTTCTCCTGAATTGATGAAGCGAGACAGGGAGAATACATTATTAGCGCGTGGTCCGGCATTCCGGTTGACGGCCGAAATGGTAAGGGATGCGGCTTTAACAGCCAGCGGTTTGCTTAACGCCAATGTTGGCGGACCCAGCGTTAAGCCCTACCAGCCCGAAGGGGTTTGGTCTGTAAACAGCGAAGTGTATCACCGCGATACGGGCGCCAGTCTTTACCGTAGAAGTCTGTATACGTTTTGGCGGCGTACCAATCCCCCTCCTTCCATGAGTACATTTGACGCGCCATTGCGGGCGAGTTGTACGGTGCAGCGGCAAAAAACAAGTACTCCCCTGCAGGCGCTGGTATTGCTGAACGATCCCCAGTTTGTTGAAGCAGCTAAAGTACTGGCTGCAGAAGCTTCATCAAAATTCGATACGCCCTCCGACAGAATAAGCTACTGTTACCGGGCATTAACATCGCTCACGCCGTCTCCGGAAGAAAAGGAGATACTGCAAAAATTATATGCGTCGCAATATGAAAAATTTAAAACGCAACCCCAAAAAATGAATGGCTGGCTAACAGCCGGAGAATATAAATTAAGAGCAGTACAATCGCGGCAGGAACTGGCAGCAACAACCGTAGTGGTAAGTACCATTATGAATTCGGATGCCTTTATTACCAAACGCTGATGTGGAAAGAACGAAAAGAAACTGTTATGAAAAATGAAGTTGAACAATTGATAAGGAGCCATCTCAACAGGCGGGCATTTCTTTTGAAGGCCTCGCTGGGTTTGGGATCGGTAGCATTGGGTTCACTGCTGGCAGGACAGGATATTTTGTCACCAAAAACGAAGTCCGTTGCAGCCGCCAACGGCATATTGGGCGCGCCAGATATACCTGCAAGAACAAAAAGAGTGGTGTATCTTTTTCAGAGTGGCGGACCTTCGCAATTCGAGACGTTTGAATACAAGCCCCTGCTTGAGAAAATGCATGGGCAGGACCTTCCCGACTCCGTTAGAAAAGGACAGCGGCTTACCGGCATGAGCGCTCAACAATCTGCCCTGCCGCTGGTGGGTTCTTCTTTTCAATTTGCACAGCATGGCAAAAGTGGTGCGTGGGTAAGCGAACTCATGCCCTATACCGCCGGCGTTGCGGATGATTTGTGTTTCGTCAAATCCATGTATACCGACCAGATCAATCATGATCCGGCTTTAACTTTTATGCAAACCGGTAATCAACTGGCAGGCAGGCCCAGCATTGGCGCCTGGGTAAGTTATGGATTGGGTTCGGATAATGAAAATCTTCCCGCATTTATAGTGCTCGTTTCCAATAACGCTCCTAAAGATCAACCGTTGTATGCGAGGCTTTGGGGCAATGGTTTTCTTCCTTCCAAATACCAGGGCGTACAGTTCCGTGCCGGCGCCGATCCTGTGTTGTATCTTAATAATCCTGATGGTTATAAAGCGGCAGACCGCCGGGAAATGCTGGATGCCTTAAAAGAACTAAACGAATCGCAGTTAAAAAGGTTTGGCGACCCGGAAATTGGTAACCGTATAGCACAATACGAGATGGCCTTTCGTATGCAGGCATCTGTCCCCGAAATAACGGATATGAGCGACGAGCCCGACTGGGTATTTGATTTGTACGGACCCGATTCACGCATTCCTGGCACTTATGCCGCCAATTGTTTGCTGGCAAGACGGTTGCTCGAAAAGAATGTAAAGTTCGTGCAGTTGTATCACCAGGGCTGGGACCAGCACGGTAACCTGCCCGGCGCGTTGCCCGCACAATGTAAAGCAACCGACCAGGCTTCGGCTGCACTGGTAAAAGATTTAAAGCAAAGGGGATTGCTCGATGATACCTTAGTGGTATGGGGCGGCGAGTTTGGCAGAACCAATTATTCGCAGGGAAAACTGACTAAAGATGATTACGGACGCGATCATCATCCACGCTGTTTTACCATGTGGATGGCTGGTGGTGGCGTTCAGCCGGGCATAACCTTTGGAGAAACGGACGAATTCGGTTACAATATTGTAAAGAATCCTGTTCATGTGCATGATTTCCAGGCCACACTTTTATATTTAATGGGAATCGATCACGAGAAGCTTACATTTGAATCGGAAGGAAGAAGGTTCAGGCTAACCGATGTAGCCGGTAAAATTGTTAAACAAATCATTGCTTAAAATAAAAATAGTATACGCATGACTAACGGAAAAGGTTACCCCAGGAGACAATTCATCAAAAAATCGGCGCTCCTTACCGGCGCCGTAGCAGGGTTTAATATTATTGGCGCTGCTGCTCCGGCAGGTGAAGAAATTATCGGCCACGGAAACTTCAGGTATAAGGTAAACAAAGCGTGGGGTAATCTTGACCCCGCAAAAACGCCTGTACTCGATTGTCATGAAATGGTAAATGACTCGAAGGGACGCCTGGTGATGGTTACCGATGAGGTAAAGAATAATATTATTATCTACGACCGGTCGGGAAAATTGCTCGACTCCTGGGGTACCCGTTATCCCGGCGGGCATGGACTTACCTTAGCTCCCGAAGGTGGCGAAGACTTTCTCTTTATCACCGATTGCGGGTATTTCCTTGGCAAAGATGGCAACTGGCAGTCGCAGTCGGGCAGCATATTTAAAACCACTATCGATGGTAAATTGGTATTTGCACTCGGGCATCCCGCAACGATTGGTGTTTATAAAAAAGATGAACCTTTTAAACCCACAGAAGTTGCCGTTGCACCCAATGGCGATTTTTATGTGGCGGATGGGTATGGCTCAGATTACATTATTCAATATGATTACAATGGAAAATATATCCGGCATTTTGGCGGCCACCATAACAGCAATGCCGATCACAATTTAAATAATGCGCATGGCGTAGCGGTTGATTTGCGTAATCCCTCTTCACCAAAATTAATCTGTACGTCGCGCAATGACAATGCGTTTAAATTTTTTACAATGGACGGGCAATATCTCGAAACCGTGAAACTGCCCGGCGCTTATGTGTGCCGCCCTGTGCTTGATGGTGAAAATATTTATGCCGGGGTATGCTGGTCGAACTTTCGCGATACGGGAAAGATGGATGGCGGAAAGTCGGGCTTTGTTACCATACTCGACAAAAATAACAAGGTGGTTTCCAATCCCGGCGGTACGGCTCCTGAATATAAAAACGGCATATTACAACCCCTGTTCGCCGATGGAAATATTTTCTATCACGGACACGATGTTTGTATTGATGCCGATAAGAACGTTTACATCTGTCAGTGGAATGCCGAAAAAACCTACCCGGTTAAATTAGAGCGGGTATAGAAAAATTGTAGTTAAACGATGCAAACAAGCTGGTCATTGTTTTTTGGGAGCTTCCATCCACTCATTGTTCATATTCCTATTGGTATCATATTATTTGCGGCCCTGCTCTACATTACTGCTGTATATAAAAACAGCAGGATACTGGATATTGCCATCAATATCGCTCTCTTTGTGGGAGCCATCAGCGCCGGGTTTGCGGCATTGTCGGGCTATTTTCTTTCTGCGAACGGCGGCTACGCAACAAACATCCTCTTCTGGCATAAATGGATAGGGATTGCTACGGCTGCTCTTACTTTTTGCGTTTGGCTGATCAGGAGATATAAAAAATATGATGTCGTTTTTTTTAAGGCCAGGCTAAGTGCATGGCTGCTTTCTTTGTGTATCCTGTTGATTACCGTTGGCGGACACCTGGGAGGTACGATGACACATGGCGAAGGGTATATGACCGCCCATATGCCGTCTTTTCTCCGGTCCTTTTTTTCAAAACCTACAGGATCAAAACCTGTGAAACTTCCGCTACAGCCCGATTCTGTTATCATTTTTGCGAACATCATTCAGCCCATCTTCAATAATAAATGCATAAGCTGTCATAACCCCAACAAACTAAAAGGCGATCTGGATTTAAGTTCAGCGGAAGCAATAACAAAAGGCGGTAAGAGCGGCAATACCATTGTGCCCGGCGATATGGAGAAAAGCGAACTTATACATCGGATTACTTTAAACCCTGCCAGTTCCAAATTTATGCCTGCCGAAAATCAACCGCCACTTACAGCAATTGAAACCGGACTTTTAAAATGGTGGGTAGGTTCCGGGGCCCATTTTACCAACACGATAGGGGAAAGCAACCTGGATGAAAAAACAAAATACCTGCTATCCTTCTACCTGGGTTACGATGAAGAAAGCACCAGGGAAATTGTATTGCCTGAAGTGGCGCCCGCAGATGTCAGCATCGTAGAGGAGCTAAAGGGTATGAAGCTTGTCATTCGTTCTTTAACCGCGCAAAGCAACCTGCTGGATGTTTCTTTTGTAATGGTTCAAAAGGCCGGTTCGGAACAGAAAAACGCCATGCTGCAAAAGCTGCTGAAAATAAAAGAGCAGGTATATTATCTCGACCTTGGTAATTGCACACTTACTGCTGAGGATTTGAAACTGGTGGCGGGTTTTACCAACCTGGATAAATTGGCCCTGCAAAGAAACAATCTCACGGATGATATGCTGGCGCCTTTATATAGCCTTCAGCAATTAACGAGCCTGAACGCTGGACAAAATCCGATTACCGACAAAAGCATTTTGGTATTGGAACAAATGAAAGCATTGCAAAAGGTTAATCTCTGGCAAACGGCGGTAACCGACCAGGGCGTTAAAAAATTGCAGGAGGCTAAGGTTGGACTTGCAGTGGAAAGATGAGGATATAGCGTTTCGAACGCTATTAAATTAGTTACTGTTGACAAAATCATAGCCTTACATAATGAGTTTCCATTCGGGATATCAACCGGAGAGGCAAAGGAAAACCCGTCTATGTATAGTCCCCGGTTTGAACGGCGATCACAGCACCAATTGCGTAAATAATCTTTCGAGCGCTTGTCGGGCATCTGAACAAAGGCCGGGATGTACTTTGGAGGTTTGCACAATCGTGCTGCGGGTGGCCGTAAGCCAGCGAAATCTTGAGGCTATATCCAATTTCCCGATAGGGCCTGCATTTGCGCCGCCTGCACAGATTCTTTCAAATGCATGGAGATGTGCGAGCACTTCTTCCATATCTATAGTATCGGAAAGAATGCGCAACCGGGTTTCATCCAGGTGAAACATCACCTGTAAAAATTGTGCTTTGGATGAATACAGAATCACTCCGATATTCAGAAACTCTTCCCGCTCCACCCTGGGCACGATGCGAATAACCGCGTATTCAAATAAGTGCTTCTCTTGCATGCTGCGCTTCTTTTACAAATATTTCCGAGTGGTTAAGTCTTAACGTTAAGAATTGATAGTATACTTCCGCTTTTTCATTTGCCGTGATGTTCGGCGACTCCTGTTGCAGCCATTCTACGGGTATTAAGGAAATAATAGCACGGATGCGTTCCGGCGTAAGTATGGAGCGGAAGGCTTTGTCAACGGCTTCCAGTTCGGTTGCCCATGGCAGCAATACATGATCCTTGATGAGGGTAAATGGCCGAAGTGCCTGTTCTTCCCAGTTATGCCAGGAATGATGAAAATAGAGCGCGGCGCCATGATCGATCAGCCACAGTTCTTTATGCCACATCAGCATATTGGTATTGCGTGAAGTACGGTCTACATTGGTGATCAGGCTATCTAACCAAACAATCTGCGATGCCATTTGGGAATCAATCGTTGTAACAGCGGGGTCAAAGGATATAGCACCCGAAAGATAATGCAACCCCAGGTTCAACCCTTCGCTGAATTTCAGCAGGTCCTGGATTTCCTCATCGGGTTCGGTGCGGCCAAAGGCTTCGTTTACGGTGGCGAAAACGATTTCGGGCACTTTTAATCCCAATGCACGGGCTATTTCACCACCCAGCAGTTCAGCAATCAGCGCTTTAACGCCTTGTCCTGCTCCGCGAAATTTTAAGACGTACAAAAAGCCGTCATCCGCTTCGGTTATAGCAGGTAAAGACCCGCCCTCCCTTAAGGGCGTAACATAACGGGTTACATTAACTGTTCTGATATCTGGTTGATTGTGGGTCATTAAGCCTTTGATTGTATTGTCATTTTCGGTTGCTATCGCCTTTCTACAAATAACTCAACCACTTTTTTTCCTTGTGCTTCGTTTTATAGGCGTCAAACTTTTTGCACAATGGAAACAGCAGCACAATTATAAAGCCCCATACCAGGTAAACAATCCATAAGTTGAAACCATAGCCTTTTAAAGATGGCATTTCCGTTACCCAATTAGATAATATCATGGTTTGCCAGCCCCATCCCGACAGCTCTGCTGCAAATAACGCGAAAATATGAATGAAATAAATGTGCAGGATATAGTAGAAAAACGGAACCCTGCCAAATATGCTGAAAAAACGGGATAATCTTCCTTTCCAATTTTCGGTATTGGCTAAAAAAATGAAGGATGGTCCCAGCGTCATCAGCAGGTATTGCAGCGATGGCGGATATTTATCAGGATTTAAAAAAGACATCAGCGATTTTGAAAAGGTATCGTACTGTATCCGGGGAGCGGGGTTACCGTAGATGTTGAAGCCCCGTAGTATAAGAAAGAGAACAATAGCAGAAATTCCTATGCCGTTCAATAGCTTTCTCCGTTTTTGGCCATCGAACGGGCTATCGTACAGCGAACCAAAACAATAGCCCAGCGACATCACGGCAATCCATGGTATGAGTGGATACACTACAAACAGGTTGCGTTCTTCCGAAAAAGGAAATATTTCAAATTGATGGAGGATGGCCCACCAAACGTTTCCCTGAATATTAATTGAATCGAGCAGGTTATGGCCAAAAATCAATACACAGCTAAAAATAAGGATCAGCTTTTTGGGAAGATGAATTAAAGCGGCTAACACAATCATGCTTATTCCCAACGCCCATATTACAAGCAGGCCTTCTGTTTTGAACTGCGTGTCGAAAAACCAGGCAAAATTTACAACAGTGAACTCAATACATACCAACCATAGTCCCCGGGTAAATAAAAATGCGGATAGTTCTTGCTTTGTTTTTCTTCTGCCCGCCAGAAAGGCCGAAACGCCGGCCAAAAAGCTGAAGGCAGGTGCACAATAGTGCGTTATCCATCTCGTAAAAAAAATGGGTAAGGAACTTAAGTTGGGATCTGTGGGCTCATACAGGAATGCCGGCGCATGAAAATAATCTCTCGTATGGTCGAGGGCCATTATTACCATAACGAGACCTTTAAGCAGATCAACAGATGAAATTCTGTTTGAAACAGGTGAGCTGTGAATTTGATGGGGCATGTAGGGTATTTGAAGGTAATTTTTGTTGAAAACAATTCTTCGGTTACTGCAATTGTTTTGGTAGTTGCATTCAGGCAATCAACGTTATGCTCAGGCGCTCTGCAATTGGGGCGTACTAAAGATATAATAAATAAAGTGAATGCACCCCGTCATTCATTCAATATCTGCAACCTGCAGAAGTGAATGTTTGGATGAACAGGAATGGTATGTTGCTACCAATAATCACTAATAGCTGCTGCTGTTTTTTGTATAAATAAACTTATGTATTTTTAACCCTTGGTATCAACACTATTTTTGCGTTCTTTTAAGGATTTAGCTGTTTTTCATTGGGCGTTGGTAGCATTAAATAAAAACAAACGCAGTATCTCTACTTTTCATTTATAATATCAATATTGTATGCACACAAGAAAGATCATTTGTTTACCGTCTATGCTTTTACTCATGCATTTATCTGCATGTTCTGGTAATGAAACTAATATGGGCAACACTGTTAGTGCCGATACGGCCAAACTGCCTGCGGTGGAAACCGGGCCAGCCAACAGCGATTACAAGCCGGCGTTCGCGGGACAAACAAGAATTGCGGGCGTTAAAACAACGACTCCCTATAAAGTAGAAAAGATTGCAGAAAAATTAGAACGTCCCTGGGCGGTTATACCCTTACCCGACGGAAGGTTGCTTATTACATCTAAAAAGGGGTATATGGAAATACATGATTCCAATGGCTCCCTTGTGAAAAAGATAACGGGTTTTCCTGCGGTAGACGATGGCGGCCAGGGCGGAATGCTGGATGTGGCGCTCGACCCCGGCTTTACCGGCAACGGCATTATTTATTGGTCGTACGCCGAAAAATATGATGGCGGTAACCTTACCGCCGTGGCAAAGGGCAAGCTGAATGAAGCCGCAGGCACGGTTGAAAATCCTGTCGTTATTTTTCGCGCCACGCCGGCTTTGAAAAAAACCAATAACCATTTTGGATCAAGACTGATATTTGACAAGGACGGTAACCTTTTTGTAAGCGCCGGTGAACGGTCTATATTGGAAGGAAGGGCAAAGGCGCAACTGCTGGAAGCCGGCCCTGGGAAAGTGTTTAAAATAACCCCCGATGGCAAGCCGGCCCCGGGAAATCCATTTATCGGAAAAAGCGGCGCAATGCCGGAGATATACGCCTACGGTCTTCGTAATCCCCAGGGGCTGGATATTAACCCTGTAACCGGCGACTTGTGGGAAACTGAATTTGGTCCCCGCGGTGGCGACGAAGTGAACATCATTGAGGCCGGGAAGAATTATGGCTGGCCGGTTATTACTTACGGAATAGAATATAAGGGGGATAAGATAGGCGATTCCATACAGCAGAAAGAAGGCATGGAGCAACCCCGGTATTATTGGGATCCTGTTATCTCTCCCAGTGGAATTAGCTTTTACAAAGGCAATGCCATTCCCGAATGGGAAAATAACCTGTTTGTCAGCAGCCTTAGCGGCATGCATATAGACAGGCTCGTTATTGAAAACAATAAAATTACGGGCGAAGAAAGATTATTGGTGGATCAGAAAGAACGCTTCCGCGACGTGGCCTATTACGAAGGAATGCTGTATGCCGTTACGGATGGTGGCAGCCTGTATCGTATCAGCAAAAAATAACTATTTTCAAATTCTGTTCTATACCTTACAATCCGAAGTCTCCGGCTTCGGATTTTTTTGTTTTTGTAGTTTCTAAAATGTTTAAAGTTAAGTTCAGTGCTATAAAAAAGTAAATGGATTCCCCGATGCAATATGTGTTAGCCTGATGCCTGGCAATTTTGGTTGTAGCCATGTAAGGGCATACTCCATACCGGCTTCCTCGCTTACGGCATGGCTCAGCACGAGCAATGAAGTTTTTTGTCCCATCAACTGGCCATCTCTTACCCGCTCCACTGTTTCCCATTCCCGCGTTTCCCCGCTCAAAATCAAATCCGGTTTGTATTGCTGGATAGCGGCTATTTGCATCCTGCTATCCATATAACCAAATGCCAGGTAAATGGTGGAACAGGGCTGATCTGCATTGCCAATTACACGTACGGTTGAAATGCCCAACCTTTCTTTGGTTAACGTCGCTATAGATTTCAACGGCAGTGGGTTGGGTAAAGTGAGTAGCCTGGGGCTGTTAGCATCATAATATTTTTCCCAGCCCAGCTTTATTAAATTGCCCATGATAATACCATCCGGCTTGTGCCTGTGCCAGTAATCGTGAAAGCGCCATATCGCTATTTTATGATCGTTTAATAATTTTATTTTATGCCGGTAAGCATCATCTTGCTGCAGCCAATCCGTTTCGTCGGCGTTATTGTAAAAGGGTGTTTCATGGGCTATGATAAAATTAGCGCCGGCTTTAATGGTATCTTCAATTACGGTTATCGTGGGGAACATAGTGGTTACAATGCCCGTTACCTGCTGGTCCATGCTGCCTGCTATCAACTGGTCAACCGTTTTGGGAAATGGGGCGCCCGGAACCTCTTTCATGATAAGATCAATTACCTGCTTTACGGTAAAAGGTTGGCTTGAAGTTTGCGCCATGCTAAATCCGGGTAAAGTCTTTAATACAGAGGAGCCTGCAAGTAAAGTAATGGCAGATAAAAATTTTCTTCTTCCGTGAACGACGCGATGGTTTGTATTGTTCATTATTGATATTTATTTTTCCGGGTCAGTTATACCCGGTAACTGAATCTATATCTTTTATTATTAAACTTATTCCAGGTACTTTTTTGCCCAATCTAAAAATGTTTGCCAGTTGGGGCCGGTGGTATGTCCGCCACTATGCTGGCGAAAAGCAATATCGCCATCGACCAACGCAGTTTCGATTGGGGGAAATACTGTTGTTCCCAGGTCTTTTTTGCCCAGCAATTTATATACCGGCCCTGCATATACTCCACCTAAAAACATGCCTTTGGCATCAACCCATTGGCCTTCTACCGCCGGCGAACCTGAACTGATGAATACAGGACGGGGCGCACATAACGCCACCAGTTCGTGCGCATCAACAGGTAAATCGTTTGGCGTTATCGGACCGGCATATTTAATAAAGTTGCCTGCAAACCAATGATACTCGCCCGATGAGGCAAGGTTCTCGACCTGCTCGCCAAATACACGACGTAAAATTTTTACACCCCCTGCGCCCGATGAGCCTACAAATGCAACTTTGAACCTCGGTTCGTAAGCCATGGCAACGATGGTTGCTTTTCCATATCGCGATAAGCCTTCAATGACCACTTGTTTCGCATCAATGTTCTTGTCTGTTTCAAGATAGTCAATACCCCTGCTTGCACCCCAGGCCCATGCCTTGAGTGCGCCCCAATCGTCGGGCTTACGGGATTGCCCTTTATTCACTAAACCAATAATGCCCCCGGTTAAACCTGCCCCGTTATCGGCCTGCACACTTGTTGGTACTATTATGGCCACAGCATATCCTCTTTCAAGCACCTGTTCCTGCCAGCTTTTTTGTACGGGTGTTCCTGGGGGTGATGGCGGAAACCTGAACCCCGGAGGAAATACAAAACCAAATTCCATGATCACCGGAATGGGTTTGGTTATCTTTTTTGGAGTGATCAGGGACATTTGTATATCCACTTTTATTTTCGGATAAGATGAATTGTCAACATGACCGAGCAATTTTTTTTCAATGGCAGCAATAGCGCCATACATGGTATCGATCGTTTCCATCACTTCCCAGGTTACCCGGGGAGTATTGGCAGGTACACGGCCATACAGTTCCCTGTCGAAATCCTCAACAATTTCTTTTCTGCGTGCTGTCCATTGCCTGGCGGTTGTTACCGGTTTGCCATTATTGAATATTAACGGATCTGGGAGCGAAGTATAGGGGGTTGCTTTTGATTCATCAACATTTGCGGCATCGGGCGCCTGCGGGTTCCCCGAGGGTCCGCGGCGGGTTGATTGTATATGAAGCAGTGCAAGCATTTTATTGTAATCTTCCTGTGTTGCCTTTTGCGTTGCTTTATATGCCGCATCTCTTGCCTGCCATTCCTTAATATGTTCTGCCACTTCCAGCATTGGGGCGGTATAAATGTCTTTTTCATTCTCTTTGATATAGCTTAACAATTGGCGGTGTGCATCTACAGAAACATCCAGCGCATTACCGCCACCCACGCCATGACATAAGATCACCAGCAGGGAATGGGTTTCCATTGCCCTATCAACCCATGCTTTCATCTCATCAAAACTGTTGTTGTTTACCATATAACAATCTACATTGTACAAATCAACTTCGTTGATGGGATGCATCTCGGCTCTTACCGCCCTTGCCGCTACAAAGTCGCTTTTTATTCCGTCCATGAAAGAGGAATCGCCAATTTTAATATCACCGCAGGTAAAAGCAAATGTTCTTTTTGTTTTGCCATCCAGCGCCTCCAAAAAAACGTTGGTCATGCGCACTTCGTTTTGCATGCGCTTTATGGTGTATTTGCTCAAATCATTTTCGGCGCTCACCCATTCACGGCCGCTAATACCGCCGGTGCAGGGATGAAATAAAGTGTGGTTACCGAGTTCATGGCCGTTGACCACAAGTTTTTTCCAATCCCCCATGCGGGTTTGCATTGAATTCGAAAAAGCAGTTACATAAAAGGTCGCTTTCAATCCAAGCGAATCGAGAACGGGAATGGCATTGTCCAGGTGTTGATTAATGGCATCGTCGTAGGTAAGTACCACCGCACATTTCTTTCCCTTCCACGCAGGGTTTCCGAATTGTGCAAATACAGATTGATGGATTGTGAAAGCCAGGCAAAGGGTAACGCATAGTTTATTCATGTGTCATAAAAATTAATCCTTTTTTGGACTACTATTTTTCGGGTCCGCATCTCTTACCTGCCATCCCAATCGGCCGGATTGTAAACACCCGCTTTTCTCATTGGAACAGCCATTCATAAAAGGGGCATGCTGTTTAAAGATAGTACAAAATGAACCATCATGGTTTACTGTATCGGCATAAACCTAAGCTGGCACTTTGTTTCAGAATATCCATTTTTGGGATTTGCACTCACCCGTAACCGATAGAGTGGCTGAGGAAAGCCTGATTAAAATATGACATGAGAAATAGCAGGTTGTGCAGACACATGAATTGCTGCCGTGAATCATTAAGCTGAGATCAGAAACTGCGGTTTATTCTTATTAATTCAATATATTTAGTTATTAATACCTGCCTGTTTTCAACTCTTAATATTTTAAATTCAAACAATGGCCAAAAAGAAAGTAATTATCCTGGGCGGAGGGGTAGCCGGAATGAGCGCTGCTCACGAATTGATAGAACGGGGTTTTGAGGTACAGGTGTTCGAAAGAAAAATTGAATTGCCGGGGGGCAAAGCACGGAGTGTTCCGGTGCCTGATTTGGATGCCGGCGAACACTACAACCCGTTGCCCGGCGAACATGGCTTCCGTTTTTTTCCGGGCTTTTACAAACATGTTATTGATACCATGAAACGTATTCCCTTTCCCGGGAATAAAAATGGTGTTTTTGATAACCTTATCCCGGCCCCGTATGTGATGCTTGCGAGGAAGGATGCGGAACCCATTGTAATGCTGGACCGGTTTCCCCGGTCTTTTGCAGATTTTAAATTCCTGCTCAAGTCGATGAAATTGCCGGAAGGACTTTCAAAAGAGGATGAAGCTTTTTTTATGAAGAAAGTGTGGCAACTGATGACGAGTTGCAGGGCGCGACGCGAAAACGACTACGAGCGAATGGGATGGTGGCAGTTTACCGAAGCGGAAAATAAAAGCGCGGCTTACCAGTCTTTACTTGCAGGCGGCTTGACTCGTACGTTGGTGGCTGCAAGAGCGCAAACAGCCAGCACCAAAACCGGCGGTGATATTTTTTTACAACTCATCTTCAACATGGCTAACCCGGCCATTGCTACAGACCGGATTTTAAATGGACCCACCAACCAGCAATGGCTTTTCCCCTGGCGAGATTACCTCGTAGCGCAAGGCGTGGATTACCGGTTTCTTTCTGAAGTAAAAAAAATAGAATGTACCAATGGCACAATTACCGGTGTATGGGTAGCTAAGGTGGATGCAAAAGCTACCGGTCCGTTTACAGAAGATATAGTGACCAGCGCCAGTATGGAAAAATTTACTGCCGATTATTATATCTGTGCGGTACCTATTGAAGCAGCAGTTCCACTGATCATGAGTGATATTCTCCAACCTAATCAATCGGTGCAGGATTTTGTAAACCATATTATTCGTACTACAGATCTTTCAGATCCTGATGTTTCTGTTTTTGACAAGATAAGTGACGAGATAGAAAAGGCAGCCATCATGAAGGCTGATCCCACGCTGGTGGGTATGGTTGAGTTATCGAATGACGTGTCGTGGATGACCGGGATACAGTTTTTTCTCAATGAAGAGGTAACGCTGAACCAGGGACATATCATTTTTGCAGATAGTCCCTGGGCGGTTACGGCCATTTCGCAATCGCAGTTTTGGAAAGGTTTTCCAATGAACAAGTTTGCCGACGGTAAAGTAAAAACGGTTTTGTCGTGCGATGTGTCTAATTGGGATGAGAAAGGTATCCTGTACGGCAAAGCGGCAAAGAATTGCACCGCCGAAGAAATCAGGCACGAGGTGTGGGCACAAATGACAGAGGCGCTCACCGTGAATGGCAAATGCATGCTGAATGATGATATGATCCATACCTGGTTTATTGACCGCGATATTGAATTTGAGGGTGATTATTTCAGCAAGAATACGGAACCGTTACTCGTTAATAAAGTAGATACATGGCGGCTGCGGCCTGAGTCGTATTGTAGTATTCCAAATTTATTTTTTGCAGCAGACTATGTGCGCACCCATACCGATCTGGCTACCATGGAGGGGGCTAATGAAGCTGCCCGCCGTGCGGTGAACAATATTATTGAAGCTTCTGGCGACAAATCGCCGCTTTGCGAAATATGGGACCTGCACGAACCCTGGTTGTTATCGCATTACCGCAACCACGATTACCGCCGTTATTCAAAAGGGCTGGTATGGAACGAGAAATTTCCCTGGTGGGTGAAATTGCTGCAATGGATATTATCGCTGTTTAAAAAGGGAGCTCAAAAATCAAGCTTGTAAAGAATTGCCTGAAGTTAATCTTGATCATATCTCCTTCGACAATCATAGGACTTAACATAAAAATAATTTCATGACTATTTTCGAATATCTACAGGGTTCACATCCCTGGCTCGACACCAGTAATTATTCTGTTACCCAGATCGTCATGTTTTTTATAGGTTCGGTGCTTTGGTTGGTTTGCTATGCAGATACCCTGCTTGATATAAAGAACAAGAAAACGCTGAATATTCCGTTGGCAGCTATATTGCTTAATTTTGGTTGGGAAATTGCCGCTTGCTTGTTTTTTGTGCCAAATATGGGAAAGCTGCTGGTGGTGGCGTATTGGGCATGGATGTGTTTCGATGTTTTTATTTTTGCAAACACATTCCGGTATGGCTACAAGCAACTGATCAATTCTTTTTTTAAGAACCGGCTTACATTCTTTCTCATTGCCGGTATCATCATATCTTTTTTTACCCAGGTTACTTATATGGTACAGTATGATTTGCCCATGGCGCCAATCACGGGTTATATTATCAACCTCGTAATGTCTGTTTCATTTCTCTACCTCATTATCATTCCGGGATATGAAGGCAATTCCTTCGTTACCGGCTGGAGCAAATTCCTGGGCACAGGTATTATCAGCGTTATGTTTTATACCAAGTATCCGGATAATTATTTTTTGATCACGATGTACATTGCGGTGGCTTTTTTTGATGTGCTGTATCTTGTATTATTGCATAAGAAAAGATCCGCAGCGATTACCGTAGCAAACAAATGAAAAATTTAATACAGAAACTGCATTTGTTTTTTATTCCCGATTCCTACAGGGAGAATGACCAGGATTACCGGAAAGCTAAAATTTTGGTGAATACGGCACTTATTACCTCGTTGTTTGCTTTCTCCTTTGGTGTACAAACCTACTTGTTCGATCAGCACCACCTACTGCCGCTGATGATACTATGGGGAGTACTTTTCTTTGCATTACCCTGGATGTTACGGGCGGGCGTTTCCCGTAAAATTTGCGCCAATCTCTATGTCATTATTACCTTAGTGTCGGCCCTGTATGAGATATACTGGACTGGCGGTGTTACCAGCGCCATTCTTCCCTGGTTGAGTATGGTGGGTGTTACGGCTATTCTTTTAAACACCGCAAGGAATGCCTGGTTATGGTTTATCCTCGCTGCCGTCAGCACCATTACAGTTTTTATTGCCAGCCGGTTGTTTCACTTTCCTGTTGAAATGAATATGAAGTTTTATGATTTTTCGGTGTTTTCATCGGCCTTGGGACTTGTGGCAATTATGTTTATGATTACCATGGTCATGGAAAATGCCTTTGTAAGATCGCTGGAGAAGCTTGATCAAAAAAACAAAATCATCGAAGAAGAAAAAAAGCGTTCCGACGACCTGCTGCTGAATATTCTTCCCGCCGAAGTGATGGAGGAGTTAAAAGCGACCGGTAAAACCCATGCTAAAAATTACGACCTGGTTACTGTGTTGTTTGCCGATTTTGCCGATTTTACCGGCATCACCGAAGAAATGCCACCGGAAGACCTGGTGTCCAGCATAGACGCGTATTTTAAAATGATGGATAATATTGTTACGGAGTATAAAGTGGAGAAAATAAAAACGGTGGGAGATGCATATATCTGTGCTGCGGGACTGGGAGCCGGCAGCAGCAATAACCCGGTGTTGATGGTAGAAGTGGCTTTGGAAATTGTAGCCGCAACAACCCGCATCAATGAACAAAGAGCTGCAGAAAATAAAACGGTTTTTAAAATGCGCATCGGCGTGCATTCAGGCCCACTGGTTGCAGGTGTGGTAGGGATTAAGAAATTTGCCTATGATATATGGGGCGATACGGTGAACACCGCTGCCCGTATGCAACAGCATGGCGACCCCGGGAAAATTAATATTTCCGGCACTACGAGGGAACTGGTGAAACACCGCTTTAATTGCGAGCATCGCGGGCGCATAGATGCCAAACACAAAGGGCTTATTGATATGTATTTTGTGGAGAGTAAAAAGTGAACCTTCAAGCCCGCCTGCCGGTGTCGTCATCTGCCGAAATAATGAATATCCGGCCGCTTCAACCTAAAAGCGCTTTCAATTCCAAATCTTCATCATCCATTAAATCAAAAATGGTTCTTCCCTCGCCATTGCGAATATTTTTATCAGCGCCGGCATCAGCCAATAATTTTACACATTCCAGGTGCTTGTGCAGGTCGGTTTTATTTCCTCTTTTTAATCCATGTACCGCCCAAAAGAGTGGTGTGGCTTTAAAATCAATACAACGCTTATCCATTTCCGATCCTTCCTGCAGCAGTCTTTTAACTACCGCAGATCTTCCGCACCATGCCGCCCAATGCAATGCCGTGCCGCCGTGACATCCGGCGTGATGAATATCAGCCCCGTTTTCAATGTACAAAATAGCAAGCTGGTCCGCGTGCAGACTTGAAGCGGCGATAAGCGGCGTATCTTGTTTTTCTGCTAATGTATTGCCATTGACATTTGCTCCGAATTCCAGCAATATCTTCGCCATTATAACGGCTTCTTCGTCGGTATACTTCTCCGAAAACACACCGTCGCAAAGCCGGTGCAGCGGGTGTGCTTTGGTAGTGTTCACCTCATCGTATGGAATACCTTCGTTAACAAGCTCCGGGTTTTGCGAGAGCACATCTCTAAGTCCATCATAATCCCTGGCATCGAATAGTTTTTGTATGGAGGATTGCATTTTCGTTTTTTAGAAGGTTAAATAAAAGGGTGGGCAAATAACTGCTGTTGAAGCTTATGAATTTTTTTTGCGATGTTCGCCGCCGGGTTCGTCTGCCGCCGGAATATCTTACACCCAACGAAATTAAGCATTGCTCAGGTTTTACGCGCTCTGCTATCGGTGTCGCGTCTTCACCTCCCAGAAATTCAAATGCCAAGGTCGGTCAGACACCAACCTTTAGCGTTAACTGCTGCTAAATTTATAATTATTTGCTGAAGATTGATTTGTTGCTAAGCGATTTACTTCGGCTGTATATGGAGTTTAAATTGAAACGCGAGGTTGAAACACAGCTTCTGCGACTTCCAATTTTTGCTATGTTGGGCTTAGATTTTTTAGATCAGGATGCCTTTGGTTGACGACGAGTCTTTTCCAAATAAGCTTTCAATTGCTCAACGGTCATGCTTTAAACATGAATAGCCCTGAGTACAACTCAGGGTAAAAAGCAGATGAACGACACAACCCCGCCTTGGGGGTTAAATTGAGCAATTTATAGCAGATATTTTTCGTTGAATTCAACACCATTTTCTGTAAGCAGTCTGCTGAACTCATCATAGAATGTTTCTTTTTTGTGATGTTCCTTTTGGTTTTTGATATAATTGATAATGATATCTTTTTCTTTTATCGAATAAGTAAATGCGCCGCGGTAAAGTTTACATTTCTTATTCTTTATAATCCCCCAAATGTATTTGTAAAGCAGTTCGCAATTTTGTTCCGGAATTGACATTTTGCGATGCTTTGTGTCAAAAACGATCTGGTAAAAAATCTGACGGTAGCTCATACGTGTTTAATTCATTGATTATAACAGGTCGTAATATGAAACTGCGATTTAAATTAACTATCGAACATTCAACCCGCAGGCGGGTTGTTCTGGCTCGCATCTGTTACCCCCCGCGTTGCGAGGGGCTATTCACATTCCAGTCCTTCGGACTAAAATGAATGTCCCAGCACATCAAAATATTAATTAGCCTTCTTTTACGGGTTTGCCAAAAGCTTCGCCCAACGGTATGGTGTACACACCCACCGAAATAAAGGTTCAGTAGGGTGGCGACACTCAACTAATAGGTTCTCCATAAAAATAGCTGCTCTCCACCCGGAGCGGCTGGCATATGCTACTGTAATAGCTTTAACTACTCACATGTAGGACAGCATACAAAAGGCACTTCTGTT
>CAYMKT010000031.1:0-28745 GCA_964391065.1 uncultured Terrimonas sp.
TTTAAGCCCGTTTCAATTACGCAATCAAACGGTGTGGATTTTACCGACCCACTTAAAAGAATAACCTGCTTATTCGTGGATTCTGCGAATGTGGTATGGGTTACCTCTAGACAAGGAATCCATAAGTATTACCCGAACAACAACCAGCTAAAAACGCTTCAAACGTACAACTACCAGGAGAATGATAATTGGAACAACTGGAACAGCATTTGCCGCGCACCGGATGGGAATATATGGATTGCCAATAATTTCAGGGGCCTCCTGAAATTTGAAGGGATATCTGATCGTTTTCAGCAGGTTCCGATTGCAAAGGTCGTTAAGTTAAAGGATGCTGGCTTTACACTTACCCTTACAGATTTTGTTGTGGATAAAACCGGTATTTTTTGGATCGGCACACAAACGCAGGGCCTCATGAAATACGACCCGGAGAAGAAACCGTTTTCCAGTTATACCAACGATCCGGGGAATCCGCAAAGTATCGCCTCGAATGCCATCTTTGGACTAACGGCTTCTTCCCTGCATCCTAACCTGCTTTATATAGGAACCAGGGGGCAGGGCATTTCCATTTTTGATCAGCGCAAGCAAACCTTCCGCCAGGTTAAATACAAAGCCGTTAACGATTTCTATGAAGGCGCTGTTCGCAGCATTGGAGAAGATGGGGATGGAAATTTATGGCTGGGAACCTGGGGCGACGGATTGATTGGACTGGATCAAAACTACCGGGAGGTAAAACGCTATACATACGACCCGGGGTCCGAAAAGAGTATTTCTAACAACCAGGTGCGGGTGATTAAAAAAGATGGTAAAGGCAATTTTTGGGTGGGTACCAATATCGGGCTAAACTATTTTGAGCCCAAAACAGGCCAGTTCAATCGAATAGCGAGCCGAACAGCGCAGCCCTATCCGGCTGCTTTGATACAGAAAGTGCAGCATACTGAAAATGCCGTGGCTAAAATACTGGATGTTACCGATAATAAAAATCTTACCGAACCTTTTGAAGTGCCGGAGGCAGCTACCTACCTCATTGCTATGGTGGGGGAAGGAGATGTGGGCAGTATGGCGGATATTGGCTGGCTGGAAAACAGTGCAGGAGATACGGTATGGGTACCATCTGATTTTTATGAAACCAAATATGCGGGAGGTGCACTTAAAAACAGGGTAAGCATAGAACTGCTCGATCTTGCGAAGGGATCCTATAAACTTCGCTACAAAACAGATGACAGTCATGCTTTTGGAAAATGGAATGCAGACTCCGCCAACCTAACATCCCTGTATGGCGCTGTAGTAATGAAGGTGAACAGTGCGGCTGAAAAGCAGGCGATTCAATCGCTGTTAGCGCCGGCTAAGAACGGACTGGCAATCAGTGGCAGTAATATCAGCTCTATCGCCGTAACAGATCACTACATTTGGGTGGGTGCTAACCCCGATGGCCTCAACAGGATAGATCCGGTAAACAATACCGTTAAAGTATATCAAGTTGATCCGAACTCTGATAACTCAATCATTAGCAATTCGATAGTGGACGTTGCCGTTGACGAGAACGGAATGGTTTGGATAACCACCGATGCAGGATTGAATAAACTGGATCCGGAAACCGGCATCTTTACCCGTTATACAGAGCAGGATGGACTTCCCACCAACCTGTTAGAGTCGGTTTTACCCGGTACCCAGGGAGAACTCTGGATATCTTCTCAAAATGGCTTATCACAAATGGTTACCAACGAATCGCTTAATAAAGTCACTTTTATCAATTATACTTCGGAGGACGGATTGCAGGGAAATGCTTTTTTGTCGCAGGTTGCGGCGCGAACCCCGGACGCGCAATTCTATTTCGGCGGCGACCAGGGATTGAATGCGGTGAGCAGGGTGAAGGCAAACCATTTTCCGCCGGATTTAATCATTTCTAACCTGCTCATTTCTAATAAATCGGTATACGATATGGGCAGTGATTCGCCGCTGGAAGATGATTTGCTTTCTTCCCAAAATATTACCCTCTCATTTGACCAAAATAACATCAGTTTCGAATTTGCCGCACTGCATTACGCCAATCCCAAAAAAAACCAGTATGCGCACATGCTGAAGGGGTATGATAAAGACTGGGTGTATGACAACAGGAATTATGCATCTTATACCAACCTGGCGCCGGGCGAATACGAGTTTGTTATTAGGGCATCCAACGCCTACGGCATATGGAATGAAGCGGGGAAATCGCTTAGCATTACCATCCTCCCGCCCTGGTATGCCACCTGGTGGGCCTACTTATTGTATGCCGTTGCTTTTGTTGGCTTAGCCTACTCATTGTTCCGGTATCAGCGTAAGCGTATTGTTAATATAGCACGGGACCGTGCCCGGGCAAGAGAGATGCAGCACGCAAAGGAGATAGAAAAAGCATATACCGAACTCAAAGCCACCCAAACCCAGTTGATCCATTCCGAAAAAATGGCCAGCCTGGGAGAACTTACCGCGGGCATTGCACATGAAATTCAAAATCCGCTAAATTTTGTAAATAACTTTTCGGAACTGAATTCGGAGTTGATTGAAGAATTGAAAAGTGAGACAGCAAAAGGCAAAAGTGAAAGAGATGAAAACCTCGAAAATGAATTATTAAACGATATCGCACAGAATCTTGAAAAAATTGCGCATCATGGCCGGCGTGCCGATGCCATTGTTAAAGGCATGCTGCAACACAGCAGGAGCAGCAGCGGTGAAAAAGAACCCACCGATATCAATGCACTGGTCGACGAATACCTCCGCCTCTCTTATCACGGATTAAGGGCTAAAGACAAATCCTTCAATGCAATCATGAAAACAGATTTTGATCAATCCCTGTCTGCCAATGGAACAGGAAATGGAAAGATAAATATCGTGTCGCAGGATATTGGACGGGTGATTTTAAATTTACTCACAAATGCATTCTATGTGGTTAACGAAAAGAAGCAAATGCATATTGAAGGATATGAACCAACCGTGTCCGTATCCACCAAAAAAATAGGTGGTAAAGTGGAGATAAGGGTTGCCGATAATGGCAATGGAATACCTCAGCAGGCATTGGATAAAATATTCCAGCCTTTCTTTACCACTAAACCTTCCGGGCAGGGAACAGGATTAGGATTGAGTTTGAGTTACGATATAGTGAAGGCGCATGGCGGTGAGTTAAAAGTGGTTACTAAAACGGGTGAAGGAACAGAGTTTGTGGTACAGTTGCCTGCATAAACGGTTTTGTGTGCAGTGTATGGCAGGATTATTGAAATGTAAAATAGCGGTATATTAAGCGGGAGAAGGATTAATATTTGAACTGTTATTCTATAATTTAGCACCAGAAGGATATCTATGATAGGTGATTTCATTCTCATAATTGTTATTTCCCGCTATCTCCGAAAGGGACTGCCCGCTTCTGATCATTCGCGGGAGGGGTGGGACAATATACTTAAATGGGCCACTATTGCAGCCGTAGGATTTTTTTTACTGAGCGCGTTGTATCCCCGCTCTAATAGCGTAATTATCTGGGTAGCGCATCTCGCTTTGCTCGGGCTTATTTATGTTTTGGCCACACAACCTGTTTTCAAAAATGCCAGAACATTATTGATTGCTATCGCACCCTATATATTACTCTCCGCCTTTTCCGACCTTGCTAAAATTATTATGCCTCTTTTTCATAAAGAATGGAAAGAGATTTTCGAAATAGCTATTGTATTCGCTATTCTTTGGGGCGCGGGAACCTGGTGGATCACCAACCGGCAAAGGAAAGCACTGGCAAGGGAAAAAGCAAAAACCAAACAGGAGGAAGAGCAAAACAAAGTGATATCTGCGATGAAAGACCAACTGGAACTCCAGGTGGCCGAGCGTACGGCTGAATTAACCAGGCAAAAAGAAGATCTGCAATACACATTAAATGAGCTTCAGTCCATGCAGGCACAGCTTATCCAGTCGGAAAAGATGGCTTCACTGGGTGAGTTAACGGCTGGTATTGCGCATGAAATTCAAAACCCATTGAACTTTGTGAATAATTTTTCTGAACTTAATACAGAATTGCTCGCAGAAATGAAACAGGAAATTGAACAGGGCAATATTGCTGAAGTAAAAGCCATTATTTCCAGTATTGAGGAAAACGAGCAGAAAATAAACCACCACGGTAAAAGGGCCGACGCTATCGTTAAGGGCATGCTGCAACACAGCCGCCGCAGCAGCGGGCAGAAAGAACTTACAGACATCAACGCCTTGGCGGATGAATATTTCCGGCTGGCCTACCACGGATTACGGGCAAAGAATAAATCATTTAATGCCACTATGCAAACCAATTTCGATGAAACCATTGGAAAGGTAAATGTTGTACCGCAGGATCTTGGTCGTGTGATCCTCAATTTAATTACCAATGCATTTTATGCGGTAAATGAAAAAAGCAAAGCGATGCCGGCAGGCAGTACCGGGTACGAACCCACGGTAAATATCAGCAGTGAAAAAGATAATGGAAAGATATTTATCAGGGTAAAAGATAATGGCAACGGCATTCCATCGCATGTGAAGGATAAAATTTTTCAACCTTTTTTTACCACCAAGCCCACGGGACAGGGTACCGGCCTGGGACTGAGCTTGAGTTATGATATTATTACAAAAGGACATGGCGGCGAATTGAGTGTAATATCCCGGGAAGGACAGGGTGCTGAATTTGTTATTCAATTACCAGCTTAAACCAATCAGCTATAACATGAAAATATTAGTTGTTGACGACGAAATGGATATGAAAACGCTATTTGAACAGCGGTTTCGTAAAGAGATACGAACCCACGAAATGGAATTCGCGTTCGCGAATTCAGGCGAAGAGGCGTTGTCGTACCTGCAAAGATTGCAACATGAAGCAGTACTCATTCTTTCGGATATCAACATGCCGGGCATGAGTGGTCTTGAATTGCTGAAAGAAATAAAGACCCGGTATAACCACCCACCGCCTGTTGTAATGATGATAACTGCATACGGAGATCCGGAAAATTATAAACAGGCAGTAACGCTTGGAGCGGATGATTTTTTGACCAAACCCATTGACTTTACCCTGCTAAAAGGAAAATTAAAAGCAAAACTGTAATGGCAAAAATACTGGTAGCCGATGATGAGGTAGATCTGCAGATGCTCATCAAGCAAAAGTTCAGGCAAAAGATCCGGGAAAATAAATACGAATTTATTTTTGCGGTAAACGGCAACGACGCGTTGGAAAAGCTTAGGGAAAACCCGGATGTAGACGTAGTGCTGAGCGATATTAATATGCCTGAAATGGACGGGCTTACGCTGTTGGGTAAACTTAATGAAGTAAGCCCGCTGATTAAAGCTGTAATTGTATCCGCTTACGGCGATATGGAAAATATCCGCACTGCAATGAACAGGGGCGCTTTTGATTTTCTAACCAAACCTATCAATTTCGAAGATCTTGACCTTACTGTTCAGAAAACAATTGCGCACGTATTGCAGATTCGCGAAACCTTACAGGCTATTAAAGAGAATAATATTCTCCGGATGTATGTTGATGAGAATGTGCTGAAATTTATGAATCGCCGGGAATACGAGACCTCCCTGATGGTGAATGAAACCGTAGAGTCGTCCGTGGCCTTTATGGACATTTGCAGCTTCACGTCTATAAGCGAAACAGAATCTCCCGATACAGTGGTAAAATTGCTGAACAGGTATTTTGACGTAATGGTGAAAGAAATTATTGCCCAGGGCGGATTGGTAGATAAGTTTATCGGCGATGCTATCATGGCCGTTTTTCATGGCGACTATCATTTAGACAGGGCTATAGATGCCTGCCTGGCCATAAGAAAAGCATTGGCGGAAATGAACAGCGAACCGAACGGAACTGCTTTTTCACCCAAAGTCTCAATCGGCATTAACAGTGGTGAAATGATAGCCGGTAATATTGGTTCGGCCAGTTTGCGTCGCCTTGATTACACGGTTATCGGCGATTCGGTCAATACCGCCCAAAGGTTACAGTCGCTTGCAAAGGAAGGGCAGATATTGATTACTGAATCTGCTTACCATAAAATAAAAGAATCTTTCAACTGCATCAACGTTGGCGAAACAACCCTGAAAAATAAGCAAAAGCCCGTGGTGGTGTACGAGGTAGTGGATTAATATCCCCAATAAGAAACCCATTGCCTGTTAAGCAATGGGCTTCGATAAACAATTTTTCTGATTTTTTTGCGAGATGCTTCGCGCATCACCGCTTTTTATTCCACTATAAAATCACCTTTCATAAATCCGTAGTGACCGGGAAAGCTGCAAATAAAAGGATAAGTTCCGGCTGCAGGCGCGGTAAACTCAATGGTAACACTTTCTCCACCACCAATAATCTTGGTATGGGCAATTACGCTGGCAGCTTCTGACTCGGGAAAATAATCATTGGCCTTTGCATCAACTGCTTTCATGGCAAATGCCGCCACGTCGGTGCCGGTTTTTAAAATTACCACATTATGCCCCATCGCTTCTTTCGGTAATTTACCGGAATGGTGCAATGTAAGGGTAACTTTTTGGCCGGCTTTAGCCCTGAGTTCAGTCTTGTCAAATTTCATGATATCATTCCCTGTAATTTCCAACACTGCTACATCGGCCGCTGCGGCAGGTGTTTCGGACTTTTGTTCAGCAGCCGGTTCTTCAGTTTTTTTGGATGAGTCGTCTCCACCGCCGCATGCTGCTAAGCTAACAACACCGGCAATCAGTGCATACTTGAAAATTTTCATGTGTTTGTTTTTTTTGTTTTTAGCCACCCCGGAAAGTTTCGGGTAAATTCGCCTCAAATGATTATCCGCCAAGGGGATAAGCATTATGATGGCTCATTTCATGACCTTAAAAATTTTTGCGAAGGTACGCTCCAAATCCAAACAAAAAAGCAAAAAATATGGGAAAAGGATCACCCCGTATATGTGCTGCACAAATGATCAATACGGCTATCGTTGATCGCCTCCCAAAATATTGGATTTGGAGTAAAACGCCGATAGCTTTATTTCCGGATTGAACGGGTCGGTAATTGTATAGCCTAATTAATTCTGAAAGCCTGCTGCACGGCATTCAAATCCCTAAGATTTACATTTTTATGCAGCGCCAGCCTTGTTGCATCAATCAGCACCACTTTTGCCACAACCGTTTGTCCGGGTGGATTGATGGGGTTACCCGATAAGGCGCTCATATCAACGCTGATATAGCCATCTCCATGAATGGCGCCGTAGGTAATGCCGTCAAATACCTGCGGCAAGGCTTCATAGTAGTTGGTCCCCGAAAACGAAAGGTACACCAGCACGGCACCGTTTTGGTACACCGTATTATTTAATTCCGGCACATCCAGCTCAGCAGCATAACTGATGCCATTATCGCTGCTCACCCAATCACCGGGTGCAATATCATATATGGCCGAAAATGCCTGGTCTACCTTTTGCACTTCAGTGATTTCTTTTGTGCAGGAAGAAAAAATGACAACCGGTAGCACCAAAAGTAAAATGAATCTTTTCATAAACATTTTTTTAATGAACGAAGGAATGGACATGTATGTTACAATTTGCAGATAAGACAAATATTAGTCCCGCGGGTTTAACAAAGCGTGCAACATGTTGTGCAAAGGTATCATTTAAACAGCAAGGCTGTTGGCGAAAGTATAGCAGGAGCAGGGTTTTCCAGGGCGGCACAGCATCAGAATGAATTGTTAAAAGCAGGCGCCGGCATCGATGGAAGTTGTTGCTGCCGGTTTTATCATTTGTTCTGGTATACGTCACTTTTAAACGAAGTTTAAAAATCTTACATTTACATACACTTTATGCATATCAACAACAGTAACCAGCTCAACATCACTTCCGAAATTGGCACTTTAAGAAGTGTGTTGGTACACACACCCGATAGTGGCCTGGGTAAAGTGGTGCCTTCCAAAGCGCAGGACTGGCTTTTTGAAGATATCGTGCATTTGGATACGATACGCCGCAAAGAATATGACTATTACACTAAGCTGCTATTGTATTTTCTTGATCCCGGAAAAATAAAGGGGAAACTGAGCCACATAGATGCTCCGGAAAATAACAGGGCTTTCTATAAGCCCGAGCATCCCGGTTTCTTCAGATCAGATAAAGTAGTGGAACTTCAAAGCCTCCTTGCCGACATTTTGGTTGATGAAAATATAAAAGAAAAGCTATCGGCTTCAGTATGCGCTATTGAAAACTGTTCCTATCTCACGCAAAATGAACTTGTAAAACTTGAATCATTTGTGCTGGCAGAAGTATTTATTACGGGGAGTCTTCCCGACAAAACGATGATCTTTCCACCGATTCCGAATTTTATCTTCACCCGCGATATTGGCATTGTGATCAGGGATCATATACTGTTGAATAAACCGGCCAAAAAGGCGCGTATACGCGAGGCCCTGCTTGCCAGGTATATTTTTTTTAATCACGCTCTTTTTTCGAAGTATCAAAATAATATAATTGAGCTTACCGATACCCGTCGCCACTTTCTGATGCCTCAGGATGGAGAAGATAAAAAAGTAACGCTTGAAGGCGGCGACGTAATGGTGGTAAGTCCGGATCATGTACTCGTTGGCGTTAGTGAGCGCACCAGTATGGAAGCGGCCCACCAGGTGATCAGTATTTTATTTGATAAAGGATTGGTTAATAAAATAAGCGTAGTCAAAATCCCCCGTAAAAGAGATTACATGCATATTGACACGCTGTTTACCCAGATCAAAAGAAACATGTGGGTGATGCTCGGTCATTTTTCTAAAAAAACGCTCCGCGGGGAAGCTGCAGATCCGGTAAGGAAGATTCTCGACTCTCCTAAAAAAGACGAAGGATTAAACATTATACAATTTCACAAAAGCGATCCGGGTAACCCGTTGTATTTCGATAACCTGCAGAGCCTGCTCACAGACATCAGCAAAAATGATTTGCACTGCAGGGATAAAATACAATTTATTTACTCGGGTAACAACCAATTTCCCTACGATACCCGTGAACAATGGACAGACTCCTGTAACCTGCTGGCGCTTAAGGAAGGAGTGGTATTGGGCTACGACCGCAACGATAAAACCACCGAGGCGTTTAAGCAGCATGGCTTCAATATTATTGATGCTAAGGAATTGATTGATGCGCTTGAAGGAGGAAAAATAACAACGGACGAAATAAAAGATACTTTAATTTTGATTCCCTCTGCCGAACTGTCCAGGGCAAGGGGCGGATTTCATTGCATGAGCATGCCCTTGTTCAGGGATGAAGTGAATTTTGATGAGCAGTGATAGACACTTGAAATGAATTGCGGTATAGTTAAAAAACCACAACAAACCGATTCACTCATATAAGCTGTTGCAACCATGCAAACCACATCGAAGCTGTTAATGATAAGACCTGCCAATTTTGGGTTTAACACGGAAACTGCGGTAAACAACAGTTTTCAAAAAGCCCCGGATGAAAAAAACATACTGGCAAAAGCCCTATTGGAATTTGACGGCTTGGTTCAATTGCTGCGCGATCATGATATTGAGGTTATGGTTTTAGAGGACGAGCCAACACCTTATACACCCGATGCCATATTCCCCAACAACTGGATTTCTTTTCATCCCAACCGGAGGATTTGTCTTTATCCGATGTTTGCCGCCAACCGCAGACAGGAACGAAAACCCCTATTGATCGAAGCCATAAAAAATAAATACGGCATTGCCGGCATCGTTGATTTTACAGGTAATGAAAAATCTGGTCTTTTTTTGGAGGGCACAGGTAGCATGGTGCTCGACAGGCAGTTTAATATTGCCTATGCCTGTCGTTCCGCAAGAACCGACATCAAAGTTCTTGACGAATTTTGCCGCACAATGAAATTTATTCCTGTACTGTTTGATGCCGTTGATGCAGATGGAATGGCCATCTATCATACCAATGTAATGATGTGCGTGGCCGAACAATATGTTGTTATTTGCAAAGAAAGTATAACAGATACGACGCAGAGGAAAAATGTTCTTTCCGCCATCCGGATGTCGGGCAAAAAAATCATCTCCATCACATTTGAACAATTGAAGCATTTCGCCGGCAATATGCTGCAGGTACAAAATACAAAAGGGGAGTTATTTTTAATTATGTCTGCACAGGCATACCAATCTTTATCTTCGCGGCAGGTGAAGCAATTGGAGCAATACAATTCCATCCTTTATGCGCCGTTGAATACCATTGAAACAACTGGCGGCGGGAGTGCAAGATGCATGATAGCGGAGGTATTTTTATAAAATTTTTACAAAAGAAATAATATGCGCTACGGGAAAAATATACTCATCGTTACGCTTTTGATTGGGGGCTTTCTTTTCTTTTATATCAGGCACATCAATGCCGAAAGAACTGCAGGGATACAGCTATTATTCAATCGCCCCGAAAGCGGAGATATTTATAAAATAAGGTATACCAGTGCAGACGGCAATGAACTGGTGCGGTATTTTAAAGTGGCGGAAATTACAGATGGATCGGTTTTATTTTACCGCGGCAGAATGAGTGCATGGAATGTGAGCGACGTATTTCTGGACGATTTTGACCGGGACAGAATGGAGCGTTTCTCGCGTGAAGACCTTCTGAAATTAAAGACCGGGAGTTTCAGTAACCGGGAAATGAAAAAGGCTATTCTCGTTGAGATTGAAAGAAAAAAAAGCCGGGTACCGGACAATAGTATATGACCCGCGCACCTGCCGCTTCGCAATAGGATTGAAGCATAGCGTTAGCTTGCAGTGACCCGATTCTGGCTTGCTATGGCTTCGGCAGATTCATGCGTGAATGGAAGAATATCGTATTTTTGCTGTATGAATTTAGATTATCAACATCTGCTTCCCGCAGATTTCGATCCATTGTCGCGCGTGTGGATCTACCAGAGCAGCCGTCCGTTTACGTTAGCCGAAGTGCTGGCGGTGGAAGAAAAATTAAACAGTTTTGCAGAACAATGGCACGCACACGGCGCCGGGGTGAAAAGTTTTGCCACCGTTTTTTTCGGACAATTTATCGTATTGATGGCCGACGAAACGCATACCCAGGTAAGTGGGTGCAGCACCGATAGCTCCGTACGGATGGTAAAAGAAATTGAACAGCAGTTTGGCGTTTCACTGTTCGACCGGCAGGCACTGGCATTTGTAGTGAAAGATAAAATTCAATTGATTCCAATGGGACAGTTGGCGTACGCCGCGGAAAATAATTTTATCGGCCCCAATACTTTGTATTTTAACAATACCGTGCAAACAAAAAAAGAATTAGCACAGAACTGGTTGATTCAGGTGAAAGACAGTTGGATAGGAAAGCGTTTCTCTTTTCTTACAGTTGCTGAATAGCTATCCATTCTTTTTTATCATAAATATATCCTCATAAAAAGTGTAACAATGATTGTTGAAAAAGACAAGATCGTGAGTATTACCTATCACGCCACCGATGAAACAGGAGCCATAGTAGACAGCAATGCCGATTTTGAACCGTTGGAGTATTTGCATGGCCATGGTAATATTTTAGAAAACCTGGAAACAGCTATTGATGGATTGCAAATAGCCGAAGAGAAAAAGATAACGCTCACACCTGAACAGGCCTATGGTGAATTTGATCCTGAGCTGGTGTTTGAAGTAAGCAGGGACCAGTTTCCGGAAGGCGCTGAACAGGTGCAGTTGGGAACCATGGTACAGTCGTCGGACGGGCAGGAGCTACTGGTAACCGATATAGATGGCGATAAAATCGTATTGGATGGAAACCATCCGCTCGCCGGAAGAATTTTACACTATAACATTACCGTTAAAAATATCAGGCAGCCTACGCCGGAAGAATTATCACACGGACACGCGCATAAAGTGCAAGGCAACGATTGCGGTGATGGTTGCGGTTGTAAATAAATGAAACGGCTGTCACGATTCAATCTTCGATAGGTTTGGTGACCTCTCTGTTTGCCGCATTTTCCATTCTTTCAATTTTCTTTACCTTCAGGCCAAAAGCCGCTGCATGTCAAAGTATATCCTTGCATTAGATCAGGGCACTACCAGTTCCCGCGCCATTATATTCGATCATGATGGTTCCGTTATTGCTGTAGCGCAAAAAGAATTCAGGCAAATATTTCCGCAGCCCGGATGGGTAGAGCACGACCCCACTGAAATATGGAGCACACAGGTAAGCGTAGCCGCCGAAGCGATCAGCAAAGCCGGGCTCGTTGTGGAAGATATTGCCGGCATTGGCATTACCAATCAGCGGGAAACAACTATTGTTTGGGAACGGTCTACGGGCAAGCCCATTTACAACGCTATTGTATGGCAGGATAGACGTACCGCCGCTTTTTGCGACGAATTAAAAGCTAAAGGAAAGGGTAAAATCATCCAGGAAAAAACAGGCTTAATTATAGACGCTTATTTTTCTGCTACCAAAGTAAAATGGATACTTGATAACGTAGACGGTGCAAGGGAACGTGCCAACAAAGGCGAACTCTGTTTCGGTACCGTGGATAGCTGGTTGTTGTGGAACTTAACCAAAGGCAAAGTGCATGCAACCGATGTTTCCAACGCATCACGCACCATGCTCCTGAATATACATACCCTTCAATGGGATGGTGAATTGGAAAAGATATTTGATGTGCCCGGTAATATGCTTCCCCAGGTAAGAAGCAGCAGCGAAATATATGGGGAAACAGAGCATGTTTTAGCGGAACATAAACTGCCTATTGCGGGCATAGCCGGTGATCAGCAGTCGGCCCTCTTCGGGCAAATGTGCACTCAACCCGGGATGGTTAAAAACACGTATGGCACGGGTTGTTTCATGCTGATGAACACCGGTGAAAAAGCTGTGCCTTCACAAAATAATTTACTCACTACGGTTGCATGGAAGGTAAATGGCATTACCCAATATGCTTTGGAAGGCAGCGTGTTTATTGCCGGCGCCGTGGTGCAATGGTTGCGGGATGGCCTGGGTATTATTAAATCTTCGCCTGAAGTTGAACCGTTGGCTTTGCAGGTTAAGGACAGCGATGGTGTATACGTGGTTCCGGCATTTGCGGGTTTAGGCGCTCCCTACTGGAACCAGCATGCAAGAGGTACCATTGTGGGGATGACCAGGGGAACAACATCGGCGCATATTGCCCGTGCAGCCATAGAAAGTATTGCTTATCAAACCATGGACGTGTTGAAGGCGATGGAGGCGGATTCGGGCATTTCTATTAAAGAATTGCGTGTCGACGGTGGTGCAACGGCCAATAATTTATTGATGCAGTTTCAAAGCGATATGCTGGACACCAGGGTGATTCGTCCGAAAATTATCGAAACAACGGCAATGGGTGCGGCCTACCTGGCCGGACTTGCAGTTGGTTACTGGAAAGATATGGATGAAATACAAAAGCAATGGCAGGTAGACCGGGTTTTTGTATCTGAAATGGCGGAAGTAAAAAGAAATCAACTATCAAAAGGATGGCAAAGAGCCGTTAAGGCCGTGCAGGTGTGGGCAGGGGAATAAACTGATCATTGCGCTTCATCCATATGCACTGTTTAATGCTAACTCCCGGCGACTACCTGAGTTTATTTTCCCGAACGCCTTCATTGGTAATTACTACGGGTTTAATCATGCCCTTTTCGTCAAAATACATCCTGTCGATACAGGTTACCCTCGAATTACCATCGGTTTCGGTCAGGGGCCGGCGATGGTATACAATATACCATTCATCTTTGTTGGGAATTTGTATTACAGAATGGTGACCCGCCCCGGTAGCGATTGCGGGATTCTGCTGTAAAATTTTATCAACGCGTTTAAAGGGGCCAAATGGTGAATCAGCAATAGCATAGGCAACGCTGTAGTTGGGTCCGGTCCAGCCGCCTTCCGACCACATAAAATAATATTTTCCGTCGCGTATAAACATGAAGGGACCTTCTACATATCCATCCGGTGTTATTTCTTTAAAAGTGCTCCCGTCATCAAAAGGAACAAAGCCCGTAAAATCATCATTGAGCTGAGCGATGTTGCAATGCCTCCATCCGCCGTATATCAGGTAATATTTTCCATTCGCATCTTTAAAAACAAACTGATCAATAGGCTGTGCGCCATTGTGAAACTGATCTACCAATGGTTTGCCAAGATAATCCTTATACGGTCCTTCCGGTTTGCTGGCAATGGCTACTCCAATGCCACCTTTTTCATCATTGCTTTGAATATCGTTGGCGCCAAAAAACAAATAATATTTGTTGTCTTTATTTACGATGGCCGGCGCCCACATGGCCCGTTTGGCCCATTTTATGGCAGACGTGTCTACAATGCGGCTATGCTTTTTCCAATGAACAAGATCATCTGATGAAAAAGCATCCAGGAAAACCTGCTTATCGTACGGCGCTGAAAAGGTGGGATAAATCCAGTAAGTCTTATTAAAAATGATTCCTTCGGGATCGGCATACCATCCTGGGAAAACGGGGTTGCCCGACATCTTCGGGTTTTTATTTTCTTGTGCCTGCAATATTGCTGCCGGGATCAGTAGCACAACAATCAAAATTAACTTCCGCATAAGCCATTTTTTACGAAACTATACATTTCCTTTATAAACAATAGTATTCTCCATCTTTTGATGTTTAGCAGGCATTAACATGCAGGGTTCACCGTTATGGCGCCGTTACCAACAGACCGGCGCTGTATTGAAGCAGTGAAAGCTTTACTATTTTCCGTATTCTATTTTGAAATCGGAGAGGTCTGGTATATGCGCTCTTTCCCTTTTTAATTCATAATGGTATATTATTTCGCCCAACCGCTTCATAAAAGGAAAGCCGGTGGACTCGTATTCGTAAGTGTCGTCATTTAATGTTTGGTTTTCGTTGCAGTAGATCACCGCGCTCAGCATAAATTCAATATTATTCTCAAAGTCTGCTATATAAGCGGCATCAATCAAAAACCCATAAGCGTCACCTGTTTTATTAAAAATTCGAACGCTGCCGGGAAACCGCGCATTCTTATCTGCGCCTAATAGTAGAAATTTACTATAAGCATCAAAAAAACTGGAATCATAAGATGGATAATTTGTTTCCCGTGGCAGTTGCGACATGTACTGCCAGACAAAGCGGTATTGTTCCGGCGTAATATTAAATCGCTGATGTACAGGTACCGATTGCGGGAACATGATGCTGCGGATGATATGATGAAGATCCTGCAGCGAAATGTGGTTTTTAGCCGAGAAATTCATGGGCTCATTGATAAGAATACCACTTTTATAATACGCTTTTCCCAGTAAATCATTTCTTTTCGCATAAGGTTGTTGATTAAATTGCATAGGCTGGGCATAAACAACTTTCCCCTTGGCGTCTCTGAACTGAACCGGGTTGGTGTGCCGGTTTTCATCGTCCGTTAGTGAAAGTTCGAGGCGGTGGTTGATTTGCGCATCCTTATACCCTTTAGCATGTAACTGTTCATTAATATACTGTGGGCCCAAAAACTCATACAACCGGTTAAAGGCATCGTTATCGCTTACCAAAAAAATCTTCTTAATGTATTGCTCAATATTCGGACTTCCATCGGGTGTGGTGGGGTCATTGTATACGGGCGTTTGACCGGAATATGCATTTTCGGTAATCATAGTAGTTTTGCGGTTAACGCCGGGCAGGTTTAATTCGTTCAATCGCTGCAAGGCCAGCAGGGCAGTGGGCATCTTTACGGTAGAAGCCGGGTAAAAATAATCTTTGTCATTTACGTTAAAATAATAGTCTTTAAATGCTGGTTTATTGTTGCCATCACGGTTTATCTGGGTGTAAATGATCTGTACCTTTAAATCCTTTCTTTTTGTAACGATCGCATCAAAATAGGCTGGATATTGATGCAGCAGGTTTTCAAAAAAAGCGTCGGTGCGGCTGTTGTCTTTTTGGGGAGTTGGTAATGGCATGGGCGTAACGGGATTTTCTTTCGTTTGGGCTGCGGTGTCGGGTTTGGATGAGGTAGCATCTTTTGGCTGTACGGTTATATTGTTAAGTATCGACAGATCACGGCTGGTTTTGCAGGAATAAAAAACTGTTATGTTTAATAGTAAGATTAACAGGGTACTACATTTTAAAGCCATTATGATATTGTTTATCGTTCATTGATTGTTTACCTTATATGTGCCCGTGATCGCTTTGGCAAGTTAAGGAAACACCCCTATATTAAAAGGCTTTAATCAGGGTGCTGTCGGAATTTGGACGGATTAAATGCTAACCTTTGCCTGCACAGCGTCTGGCAAATTTAATGGCCATTTTATGGAAACTGGTTTTATGCCATAAATTGCTGTTGAACCCCTATCTTTGCCCCCAATTTTAAATTTTTGTAAACGCTATTTTGTATGCAACTGAAAGGTTTGGTCTCTGTTTTTGCGATTGCATTGATTGCTATATCCCTATACCAACTGCACTTTACATGGGTGGTACATAACCACGAGGGGAAGATGGAAAAGCAGGCCCTTAATTGGGTAAATTCTCATTATAACGGGGCTTCACAGGAAGCCAAGGATTCTGCTTACGAGCTAAGATTACGTCGCTTATTAGACAGCACAAAAGGAAAAACGATTACTTACGGCATTACGGGTCCTACCTCTTACCAAAAAGCTAAAGAACAGGAATTGAGCCTGGGTTTGGATTTGCAGGGTGGGATGAGTGTTACGCTTGAAGTAGAACTGGAAAACCTGCTGAAATCTATCTCCAATAATCCCAACGACTCCTCACTCAATAAAGCATTGAGTTTGGCAAGCCAACGTAAGGGTACCACCGATGCCGACTATATTGGTTTGTTTGAGCAGGCATACAAAGAAGTAAATCCTTCCGGAAAATTATCTGGTTTATTTGCCAATGCCGGTCAGCGCAATATTAAACTCGAAGATTCAAATGACCAGGTTGTTACCAAGTTGCGGGCAATGGCTGGAGAAGCATTCCAAAATACCTTCAGGGTATTGTCCAAACGTATTGACCAGTTTGGCGTTGCTCAGCCTAATATTAATCCCGATCCCCGCAGAGGCAATATCAGTGTTGAACTGGCCGGTGTAAAAGACGATCCGGAGCGGGTACGTAAAATATTGCAGGCTACTGCAAACCTGCAGTTCTGGGAAGTTTACCGGGGCAATGAACTGGTACAGTCGTTTACCCAGGCCGAGGAAATGTTGAAAAATGAAAGTGGCATCGATGCTCCCCAGGCTGCTGGCGATACGGCTGTAAAGACTCCCGATACGGCAGTTGCGGCTACACCGGCCGATACCACTAAAACACTTTCTTTATCAGATCTATCAACCACCGATACTGGCAGCGTAAAGAATACTTCTGCTGCAGTTCCAGCCAATACCCATACTATTACCGGGTTATTGATGCAGGCGCCGCAGGGCGACGCGGCAATAGCCTACGTGCAAACAAAAGACACTTCTTTATTAAGCGCCAATATAGCAAGCGTTAAAGATGTTTTTCCGGAGAATGTGAAGTTCATGTTTGGGATAGCTCCGAAAGGCGAAGGCGCCCGTGGAGATGTGCTTCCGCTTTACGCAGTAAAACTGGGTGAAGGCGGTAAAGCCCCGCTGGAAGGAGACGATGTGGAAGAGTCCATGATTTCTTACGACGAACGCGGCCGGCCGGCCGTTTCGTTGCGAATGAGCAAGCAGGGCACTAAAAAATGGGGCGACCTCACCACGAATAATGTGAACAAACCTGTAGCCATTGCATTGGATAATGTTATTTATTCCGCTCCGAATGTAATCAATCCCATACTGGATGGTAATTCCCAAATATCCGGCAGCTTCACTGTTGAGGAAGCTTCCGATTTGGCCAATATTCTCCAGTCGGGCCAGTTAGCCGCACCGGCAAGAATTGTGCAGGAACAAATGGTAGGACCCACCCTGGGAGCGGAAGCTGTTAAAGGAGGCGCGATGTCGTTTATTATCTCTTTTGTGGTAATATTCGCCCTGATGTTGTTGTATTTTAACACCAGTGGCTGGGTAGCTAATATCACCTTATTCTTAAACATCTTCTTCACCATTGGGGTATTGAGCGGATTGGGCGCAACATTAACGTCGGCAAGTATAGCCGCGCTTGTACTGGCTATTGGTATGGCGGTAGACACCAACGTGATTATTTTTGAGCGTATAAAGGAAGAAATTTCATGGGGACGCAGCTATGCAATGGCTGTAGATCATGGATACCAGCGTTCGCTGCCACCCGTGCTTGATGCACACGTTACCACCTTACTTACTGCCATTATCCTGTACATTTTTGGTGTTGGACCCATTAAGGGGTTTGCCACTACGCAAATTATAGCGGTGGTGCTCAACCTGTTTTGTGGTATTTTGATCGCCCGCTTAGTGTCGGAGTGGTGGACAACTAAAAAAGGTCGCCATTTCGAATACTTCACCAAAATTTCCCGTAACATATTTAAGAAAGCGCACTTTAAGTTCGTTGAATCGCGCAGGATAGCTTATATCATATCCATATTTGTGCTGCTGTTTGGTGTAGGCGCATTATTTTATGGATTTGATGAGGGTGTGGAATATAAAGGCGGAAGAAGCTATACCGTTCATTTTGATCATGCCCAGGATAACGATGATATTAAGAATGAGTTGCAGAAATCCTTTGGAGAATACCCGGTAGTTAAAACCGTTGGCGACTCCCGCACGCTTAACATCACCACATCCTATCAAAAAGAAAATCCTTCCCGCACGGCGGATTCATTGGTTGAAGCTACTTTGTTTTCGGGGTTAAAACCTTTTTTAAAGGAAGGTACAGCCTACGCTGATTTTAAAAAGCTCAACCTCCAAAGCTCTCAAAGTGTACAGCCTTCCATTTCCGAGGACTTAAAACGCGGTGCGGTAACGGCTACGATTGTGTCGATTATTTTGATTTTCTTTTATATTTTTATGCGGTTCCGCGACTGGAGGTTTTCGTTGGGTACTATTATCGCACTGGTGCACGACGTGATGATTATTTTAGCAGTATTTTCTTTCTGCCGCCACTTCATGCCCTTCCCGCTTGAAATAGATCAGCATTTTATTGCCGCCATATTAACAGTGGTAGGGTTTTCCATGAATGATACGGTAATTGTATTTGACAGGATCAGGGAATACAGCAAAACCATGAAAGGGGAAAGCAAAACCAGTATTATCAACGCTGCGATTAATGATACTTTAAGCCGTACCATCATGACTTCCGTTACGGTATTTATAGTAGTACTGGTACTCTTTATCTTTGGAGGCGAGGTAACAAGAGGATTTTCATTTGCGATGCTGGTGGGCGTTGTTACCGGTATCTATTCATCCATATTTGTAGCTGCGCCGATTTTGGTTGATTTTGCAAAAGACAAGCCTTTAGGAAAATTAACGCCTGAAGAAACAAAGCAACGTGCTAAAGCAAAGCAGGTAGCGGCTACTCACTAAGTTAATTTGCGAAAATGATATATAAAGCCCCGGTAATCATCTCCGGGGTTTTTTATTGCATAAGCTTATTTTTGTGAACATAACAATAACTCCTTCTAATACCTGGCATTGACTACGGACGAATTATATATGTTTCGTTGTATAGAACTGGCCCGGCTCGGTGTGGGATGGGTGGCGCCCAACCCAATGGTTGGTGCGGTATTAGTGCATGGCAATCGTATTATAGGTGAAGGATATCACGCTAAATTCGGTATGCCGCATGCTGAAGTGAATTGCATAGCGTCTGTGCGGGAAGAAGATCGCCACCTGATCAGCCAAAGTACCTTATACGTGTCACTGGAGCCCTGCGCGCATTACGGCAAAACGCCGCCTTGCACCGATTTGATTATACGCCATCGCATTCCCCGGGTTGTGACAGGTTGCAGAGATCCCTTTCCGGAAGTAGATGGCAAAGGTATTGCAAGGCTTGAATCGGCAGGCATTGAAGTAAGGCTATCGGCGCGGCAGAAAGAGTGCAGGCTACTCAATAAACGGTTCTTTACTTTTCATTCCGTGCGCAGACCTTATGTTGTGCTGAAGTGGGCACAAACAGGCAATGGCTTTATCGCAGGATCCGAAGGCTCGAAACTGCAAATTACCAATGCGTATAGCAACAGGTTGGTACACCGGTGGCGAAGCGAGGAGGCGGCTATTTTAGTGGGAACCAGAACTGCTATGATGGACGATCCCCTGTTAACTACACGTTTATGGACGGGAAAAAATCCAATACGATTGGTGATTGACCGGAATTTAAAACTACGGGCTTCCCGGCAATTGTTTAACAAAGCTGCACCTACCATTGTTTTTAATGAAATCCGCCATACAGCAGGCATTAACAAAGAGAACATCATTGTGGGCAGTGAAAATCTTTATTACCAGTTAATCCGGAAGAAGGATACGGTACAACAAATCATGGATGCTTTATACAGTCTGGATATCCAAAGTGTGATAGTAGAAGGTGGAGCGGAATTATTGCAATCATTTATTACTGAAAATATATGGGATGAAGCACGGGTGTTTACCAATGAAACCCTAGAGGTTGCAGATGGCGTAAAAGCGCCCACTTTAAAAAATGAACGAATGCTGAGCAACGAACATTTGTTTGGAGACAGGATTGAGTTTTACATCAATACTTCGTTGCCGGACTGAAAAGCTTTGCAATAGCAATATATTGGATGGTAAGGTATTAATAACATATGGACTTTTATTATACGGCAGATCAACGCGGAGTGGCGGAATTTAAAGACAGGGGCAGCAGGTTTATAGCCTGTTTAATCCCTCTTCAATCTGCAAATGATTTCAAAAAAGAATTGGAAACAGTAAAGAGGGAATATCCGAAAGCAACACATTATTGTTTTGCATACCGGGTAGGACTGGATGGGAATAACTACAGGATCAGTGATGACGGAGAACCATCGGGTACAGCCGGAAAGCCCATATTCGGACTTATTGAAAGCAAAAAACTTACTAATGTACTGATTGTCGTTGCCCGCTACTTTGGCGGAACTTTATTGGGCGTGCCAGGGCTCATCAATGCCTACCGGTCTGCTGCTGCATTGGTTTTACAAACGGTTCCCGTTATACAAAAGGCTGTAGAACGCGAATACCGGTTGCACTTTGATTATACGATTATGAACAAGGTGATGACGGTAATAAAACAATATAACTGCAGTATAGCCGAACAGGAAATACAACTGTTTTGCAGCGTAACCATAGGGATACCGCAAAACCGAATGGATGAAGTGATTTTTAAGCTTAATGATATCCGGGGGCTGGAGATGGAAATGATCTGACAAATGTGAATATCTTATTCTTCCATTTCCTTTTTAATGGTATCGGAAATAGTTACGAGTACCTTGTCTATCCGGTGTCCGTCCATATCCGCCACTTCAAATGTAAATCCACGCCACTCAAGTGTATCGCTGGTATGCGGAATACGTTCTAATTGATGTAAGATAAATCCTGCCAGGGTGTCGAAATCATGTTCGCCTTCGTTCATCCATTCTGTTTTCTCGAACGTTCTCAGGAAATTATAAAAAGGCACCTGCGCATCAACAAAATAAGTACCGTCTTCTCTTTCAATGATTTCATAATCTTGCTCATCTATTTGCGGAATATCACCCACAATGGCTTCAAGAATATCATTCAAAGTGATCATTCCTAATAAACTTCCATATTCATCTACTACAAAACAACAATGTATTTTGGTTTCCTTAAAGCGCTCCAGCACCTGGTAGGCCGTGTTGTTTTCGGGCACAAACAATGTAGGTTGCATGATTTCGCTAAGAAGCGTTGTGCTTTCGTGTACATACAGATCCTTAATAGATACCACGCCCCTAATGTCGTCAATGTTTGTTTCGCAAACAGGATATACAGAGTGGGGTTCTGCAATAATTTTTTCTTTTATTTTCGCTTCGTCCTTGTGCAGGCTGAACCATACAATATCATTGCGGTGTGTCATTAAGGAGGTAATATTCCTGTCGCCGAGATGAAAAACACGCTCAATAATCTCCTGTTCCGCTTCTTCAATGGTGCCCTGCTCGGTACCCTCGCTAATGATGGCTTTAATTTCCTCTTCTGTTACCTGGGTATCTTTACCCTGTATATTCAACAGCTTAATGATATAATAAGTGGACCTACTCAAAAACCAAACAAAGGGATAGGCAATTCTGCTCAGCACACGCATGGGGCCGGCAAGTATCTTAGCGATGTTTTCAGGACGTGAGAGCCCTATTCGTTTGGGAACAAGTTCTCCTAATATCAATGTAAAATAAGTAACAATAATTACAACAATTGCGGTGGCAGCTCCACTGGCGTAAGGACGTATCCATTCGAACCTGGTGAAGTATGCCACCAAATCGGCCTTTAGCGCTTCTCCGGAAAAGATACCGGTAAGAATTCCGATTAAAGTAATTCCTATTTGTACGGTGGAGAAAAAAGTGTCGGGTTTTTCTGATAGCTTTAAAACTTCTTTGGCCCTTTTATCGCCCTTTGCCGCCTGGGCTTCCAACCTTGCCTTACGGGCAGATACCACGGCAATCTCCGCCATTGAAAAAATACCGTTCAATAAGATTAAGCCCAGTATAATCAGGATTTCGATCATAATATTATGAAGTTAAGCTAAAGTCGATAAACCGGCTTTCTTATTAAAAACCAATGAAGTACATGCCCCTATCGTAGATCCCAGCAGCGCCCCGCAGGCGGTATCGAGTGGGAAATGTACACCCACATAAATCTGCGCGTATGCTATAAAAAATGCCCAGATAAAAAAAAGCCATCGCCACATTATCGGAATAAATAATAATGTGTTAAAAGCAAACATTGCCATTCCAAAATGGTTAGCGGCATGGGAAGATGTAAAACTATATCGCCCGCCGCACCCTACCAGTAAGCGGACTGAGTCGGCAAGATTGGGATCGGCACAGGGGCGCAATCGTCCAACCCATGGTTTAATGATGGAACTGCTTAGCATATCTGTGATGGCAAATGTGATCAGGAAAAAAGCAATCCAGCCAAAACCTTTCCTTTTAAAATTGAGCAGTATAAAGACCGCCGCGAACAAATAAAGCGGCGACCAGAAAAATTGGTTTCTCAGGAAAGGCAGAAGCCAGTCCAGGAATGGCGTATGCCACTGCCCGTTTATTTTAAAAAATAGTTCGATGTCGTTTTGTATGAGGGTACTCATGCCATGGGATTTTTTGCTATAAAACCGTGCTTTGGAATTCGCGCTGTGAGATAATTTGAATGATCAGCAAAACAATGAAGTTGGAAGAACCTAAGGTTGCCCGGCATGTATCGAATGGATTATTTAGGCAAATGTAATTATACTTTTACAACCCGGTATACTTCTGCCGGTATACTTCGTATGCGATGAGGTTTTTGTTACTTCCTGCTTTGTTTAAGTCTCAATAAATACACGTGTTGCAATAAGGAGTATAAGGGGCGGGCTTTGAAAAATCAGGACTCCGCAATGTTTTTGTATGATATTTGCTCACCACTTTACTACAGGGCTGCACGGCGCCGAACAGGGAAATACCGATTTAAAAAATTAAACTAAGTTTGCATCCTTAAATCATTAGTATCGTGGCATTGATCAAGAGCATATCAGGAATCAGGGGCACCATAGGAGGAACACCCGGGAATACACTTTCACCTTTGGATATAGTAAAATTTACAGCAGCTTTTGGGAGTTGGCTGATCAGCAAAAACGCAAAAAAGAAAATCGTTTTAGGAAGAGATGCGAGAATGAGCGGTGCGCTGGTCCGCAACATTGTGGTAAGTACTTTAAATGCGCTGGGGATTGATGTCATAGATCTGGGGTTAAGCACCACACCCACGGTAGAGATTGCCGTTGTGATGGAAGAAGCGGGAGGCGGCATTATATTAACCGCCAGCCATAACCCCAAAGAATGGAATGCCCTAAAATTATTGAACAGTGAAGGTGAATTTATTTCCGCGCAGGATGGAAAAGAAGTGCTGGAAATAGCAGAGGCTGAAAATTTTAATTTTGTAGCTGTCGATCAGTTGGGTTCGGTAACAACTGATGGCACTTATCTCCAAAAACATATTGAAGCGATTACTTCACTCGGACTGGTTGATATTTCTGCCATTACAGAAAGAAAATTTAAGATTGTTGTTGACGCGGTTAACAGCACGGGTGCCCTGTTTGTGCCATCTTTGCTGGAGGCGCTTGGAGTAGCACCGGAGGATATAACAGTAATAAACGATGAGGTGAATGGTAAATTTGCCCACAACCCTGAGCCATTGCCTGAAAACCTTGTGGAGCTTGCCAATATTGTGAGAAAGGGGAGCGCGGATATGGGAATAGCGGTAGATCCGGATGTTGACCGTCTTTGTTTTGTATGCGAAGATGGGACAATGTTCGGAGAAGAATACACACTGGTAGCCGTAGCAGATTATGTGTTAAGTAAAAAGCAAGGCAACAGCGTAAGCAACATGTCGTCTACCCGGGCTTTAAAAGACGTAACGGTAAAACATGGCGGGCAATATTATCCCAGCGCTGTAGGCGAGGTAAATGTTGTTAACCGCATGAAAGAGGTGAATGCAGTAATTGGGGGAGAAGGCAATGGCGGTATTATTTTGCCTGAATTGCATTATGGACGGGACGCGTTAGTGGGGATCGCCTTATTTCTTACCCATCTTGCCCATTCAAAAAAGAGCATTAAACAATTGCGCGGTACCTACCCGGATTATTTTATCAGCAAAAATAAGCTGGACCTTGAAGATGGAGTAAATGTGAAATCGGTATTTGAAAAGATTAAAGTTAAATATAAAAATCACCCGGTAAATTCCGAAGACGGTCTTAAAATCGAATTTGATAACGACTGGGTACACCTGCGCACAAGTAATACGGAACCTATTATCCGTATCTACGCAGAAAGTCAGTTCGAATCTACCGCAAACAATATAGCCCTGCGTTTAATGCAGGATATCAGGGAATTGAAATAGCATTCAGGGGTAAGGTTTGTGCCATCCATTGAATTGGCTATCATGCATAAAGCTACATTTCATGCAGCAAAGAATATATTTTGATAACGCCGCTACCACGGCGCTGGCGCCTGAAGTATTGGAGGTGATGTTGCCCTATCTTACAGAAAAATTTGGTAACCCTTCCTCTATATATTCATACGGAAGGGAAAGCAGGCTGGCCATTGAGAATGCCAGGAAGTCTGTAGCCAGGATATTGCACGCACATCCGGCTGAAATTTTTTTTACGAGTGGCGGTACCGAGAGTTCCAATACTGCAATAACTGCGTCGGTAAGAGATTTGGGCTGTAAAAGAATCATCACTTCCACCATTGAGCATCACGCCGTTCTGCATACTGTGGAATACCTGCGCAATCGCGGTGAGGTTCAGTTGTTTTTTGTTAAGATATTGCCCGATGGTCACATCGATATGGAGCATCTTGAGCAATTGCTTGCAGGTAGCGAAGAAAGAACGCTGGTAACGCTGATGCATGCCAATAATGAAATAGGCAACCTGCTCAATCTGAATGCGGTGGGTGAAATGTGTAAAATATACGGTGCGGTATTTCATTCAGATACGGTACAAACTATTGGACATTACCCTTTTGATCTGCGGCATATGCCGGTTCATTTCATTACGGCGGCAGCACATAAATTTCACGGGCCTAAAGGCGTTGGTTTACTATACATTAACGAAAATGTAAAGATCCAACCTTACATACATGGGGGAAGCCAGGAACGGAATATGCGTGCAGGCACAGAAAATATTTATGGTATTGTGGGTTTCGCCAAAGCGCTTGAACTGGCTGATGCAAATTATGAAACAGAAAGCGTTGCCATAAAATCCATCAAACTGTATATGGTGGAAGCGCTAAGGAAGCATATTAAAGGCGTAGGCTTTAATGGAGATATATCGGATCGCAGCTTGTATACGGTATTGAATGTAAGTATTCCCAAAACCGAAAAGTCGGAAATGCTTTTGTATAACCTGGATATCAATAATATTTGCGCGTCCGGCGGCAGTGCATGCACCAGCGGCGCCGACCAGGGTTCTCATGTTATTCGCGCCGTTAATAATAATCCCAACCGCGTGGCAGTTCGCTTTTCGTTTTCAAAGTACAATACCAGGGAAGAAGTAGATTCCGTGATAGAAAAATTAAAAGAACTGATCTAACTTTAAGAAGGTCTTCCGCGTATGCTCTAAGCAGTTGTATGTGTTATCGGGTACGCGACTTGCGTATGATCTTGTTATTACTCCTTTTCCCGGTTTTGAGTTGCGGTTTTTTCGTGTTTATCAATAACTTCCAATAACGCTTCATGTAAAGCTACTACCTGCGGTATAACCAGTTGCTGTTCATCATTATGTATTACAAAGTCGCAGAGCCGCATTTTTATATTTTCATTTACCTGGTTGCTCATGCGTTTTAATACTTCGTCGCGGCTTACCCCATCCCGCTGCATCGTACGGTGTATGCGAAGGCTTTTAGGAGCGAATACACCAATCACCATGTCAAGGTTTTCCTGCGAACCGCTTTCAAAAATCAGGGCAGCTTCCTTAATGGTATAAGGGGCTTGTTGCTTTTGCATCCATTGTTCAGCATTTTGTATAGTAGCAGGGTGAACCAGGTTATTGAGCACGGCTAATTTTTCTTTATCTTCAAATATTACCGAAGAGATATACGATCTGTTCAATACGCCGTCTTTATAGGCATTCGGGCCAAATTGCTCAATAATCAAAGCTTTGAGTTGTTCGTCTTCATTTACTATGGTTTTCGCAGCGGCATCGGCATAATACACAGGTATGCCCATGAGTTCAAATATATGGGCAACGGTAGTTTTGCCGGATCCAATGCCACCTGTTAAACCTATTTTTAACACGATATCTATTTTTGATGAATATTGATCTGCAATTAAACAAAAATCCGGAATCCAATTGTGTTGGGATTCCGGATCAGTATTTGCCTGTTAACGGTTTATTTTTTTTCGGACGGAGCAGCGTTCAATTGTTTGCTCCACTCCATGCTGATGGCGCTTTTTTCGATGCGCAGGTAGCTTCCGGGATTAACCTCCAGTTGAATGGTGGTATCTTCTACCCTGTCTATCTTGCCATGTATTCCGGCAATGGTTACTACTTTATCTCCCTTTTGCAGGTTACTTTGAAAGGTTTTGGCTTCTTTTGCCTTTTTGGTCTGCGGGCGGATCATAAAAAAATAAAACACTGCAATAATGCCTATCAGCATTATCATCTGCATGGTTTGTGCATTGCCACCACCAGCTTGCAATAAAACGAAATAATTGTTCATGTTGGTTATTTAAATATTAAGAACTAACTTTTTTTGTTCACCAGCACCTCAAAGGTTAAACCGTATGTTTCCTGTTGGGTGTTGGCTAACACCGTAATGGTTTTATGATTTGGCCCGGGTTTGTTATGACTGTCAAATACCGCTTTGATGCTTCCTTCACTGCCCGGCGCTATTGGTTCGAGTGGTTTTTCGGCAACCGTGCAACCGCATGACGGTCTAACGTCTTTGATGATCAGCGGTTTTTCGCCTGTGTTTTTAAAGCGGTAAACAATCTCTATTTTCTCACCCTCCGTGATAGTACCCTTATTAAGGGCTGAATCAATCCATTGGATGCTGGTGAGACTAACCGGCGCGTTGTTTTCGGCGGTGGCAGTACTATTGGTAACGCCGTCTTTAGAAAGTTTTTTTTCTGAGTTCTGACATGCCGTTATCGTAGTGCAGAAAACCAATAAAAGCAGCAATGCATTTTTTGTCATAATAGAATGATACTTTGGAGTTGCAAATGTAGGGATTTGCGAATAAATCCTCATGCCTGCAGGAGTTCTCATTTCACGGTTTTTTGTAAGATACTTTGTGCAATTTATCCTGGGTCAGCAAATCTTTGTGAATATTATCCAGTATGCCGTTTACAAATTGTCCGCTTTGGGGTGTGCTGTATGCTTTAGCTAAATCGATGTACTCGTTTATGGTAACCTTTGTGGGGATGGTTTCAAAATACAGAAACTCACAAACACCCATTTGCATCAAAATCATGTCGAGAACAGCAATCCTTTCAGCGTCCCAATTTTTTAGTTTAGGTTTGATGAGCTCCATGCAAAAATCGTGTTTATTCAATACCGCATCCAGCAGATCGTGTGCAAATTTCCTTTTTTCTGGGCCAAGCATATCCTGAAAATTGCAATGCACAGGTTTTTGCAGGAAATTCACGATCAACTGGCACATCATTTCCGCGTCATCGTCCCAATGAACAAAACTATCTTCTATCTGTGAAATGAAATCATCGTTGGGAAGCATAAGGTCGGTAAAAATATATTCAAGGATGTTCCTTTCCGACTTCTTATTGCGTTCCTGAAGTTCTATATATTCCTCATAAACAGGTGATTGGGCCAGTTGGATATAAGTTTTCCTGATTAATTCGGTATTGTCCCATTGCTGGGGTTTAATTTCGTCGCAGGCTTTCCGGTAAGAAGGGTCCTCCAGGATTTTCCACATCAGTTCGTTACCGGCAATTTTAATATTTACATTGAGATCCTGTGTTGTAGGCAAATGCTTGGACGACCGGATGCGGGAATCTCTTTCGGCATATTGTGCCACCTGGATGATAAAATGAATGAGATAAACGAATAATTGCCGTGTTTGCTCCAGGTGCTTATCCAATAATTTATTGGCTTTATCTTTCTGATCTTCAGCGGCATCAATAGTATACAGCGTTTGCATTACTTTAACCCGGATGTTTCTTCTGCTTATCATCTTAAAGAACTATTATAGGGCGGCGAAGATAAGGAATTTGAAAATGAGGCGTTCCGAAAATTTGGGGAAAGGGTATTGGGTAAGAGGTATCAG
>CAYMKT010000031.1:28845-31240 GCA_964391065.1 uncultured Terrimonas sp.
AGGTATCAGGTTTCAGGTGTCGGGCGGGATGATGGTAAGCGCAATCCGTTTTGAGGGATGAGCCACGAGCTATCAGCAATGAGCTTTGAGCATTCAGATAGTGATCGAGGCAGTGACACTGATACCTGACCGCTAACACCTGATACCTATTCTCCCCCTGTGCAAATTTGACATACACCCGGGCACTAAATACTGCCAACTTTTTGATTTAACGCCGGATTAATCACAAAACCTGAAATTTTTACCGGCCTTGACGCTTTGGCATGTTATTCGTTCAACCATTGCAGCATTAAAGATTTTAAAATTAATCTTTAACCAACTCAAAAAAAATATTAACTATGGCTAAAAAGTTCAATGTAACTCCACTTCATGACAGGGTTATCGTGAAACCCGCCGCTGCCGAAGAAAAAACTGCCGGTGGCATTATTATTCCTGATACCGCTAAAGAAAAGCCTCAGCGGGGAACTGTTGTTGCAGCAGGACCAGGCAAAAAGGATGAACCTGTAAGCGTAAAATCAGGTGATACCGTTTTATATGGTAAATATTCCGGAACTGAAATAACGATTGAAGGCGCCGATTATCTCATTATGAGAGAATCCGACATCTTAGCGATCGTTTAATCTTTTCTCACTTCGCCGGTCGCACAGGTGTAATGATCTTGTTATTCAAAAATTCTTTTTTACAATTATTCCTTAGCCCTCAACGGGTTGGGAGCTTAAATTAAATAATCATGGCAAAACAGTTGTATTTCGAAGTTGAAGCCCGTAATAAAATGAAAAGAGGGGTGGATATCCTGGCCAATGCCGTTAAAGTAACACTCGGTCCCAAAGGACGTAACGTGGTATTGGAGAAAAAATTTGGCGCTCCATCGGTAACTAAAGATGGTGTTACCGTTGCCAAAGAAATTGAACTCGAAGATCCCATTGAAAATATGGGAGCCCAGATGGTGAAGGAAGTAGCCAGCAAAACTGCAGATATTGCGGGTGATGGCACTACTACCGCTACCGTTCTGGCACAGTCTATCATCAGCGAAGGTTTAAAGAATGTAGCAGCAGGCGCTAACCCAATGGATTTAAAGCGTGGCATTACCAAAGCTGTTGAAAAAGTAGTTGAACATCTTCGCTCACAGTCTCAGGCCGTAGGCGCTGATGGCAAGAAAATTCAACAGGTAGCTTCTATCTCTGCCAACAACGATGAAACAATCGGCAAACTGATTGCTGAAGCTTTCGCCAAAGTGGGTAAAGATGGTGTAATTACCGTTGAAGAAGCACGTGGTACCGAAACTGGTATTGAAGTGGTGGAAGGTATGCAGTTCGACCGCGGATATGTATCTCCTTATTTTGTTACCAACAGCGAAAAAATGGAAGCTGAACTGGAAAAACCTTATATCCTGATTTACGACAAAAAAATCAGCGCGATGAAGGATATCCTCCATATTCTTGAGAAAGTAGCTCAGCAGGGCGCTCCTTTGCTGATCATTTCTGAAGACCTGGAAGGTGAAGCACTCGCTACGCTGGTGGTTAATAAATTACGCGGTACGCTTAAAGTGGCAGCCGTAAAAGCTCCGGGTTTTGGCGACAGAAGAAAAGAAATGTTGACTGATATTTCTATTCTTACTGCAGGTACGGTAATCAGCGAAGATATGGGTCACAAATTAGAGGGTGTTGACCTTACTTCTTTGGGAAGAGCCGAAAGAGTAGTGATAGATAAAGACAATACCACTATCGTGGGTGGAAAAGGTAAGAAGACTGAAATCGGAGGCCGTGTTAACCAGATCAAGGCACAGATAGAAACGACTACATCCGATTATGATAAAGAAAAATTACAGGAACGCCTTGCTAAATTAAGCGGTGGTGTGGCTGTATTACAGGTGGGTGCTGCTACAGAAATGGAAATGAAAGAAAAGAAGGATCGTGTTGACGATGCTTTACACGCAACCCGCGCTGCCGTTGAAGAAGGCATTGTTCCGGGTGGTGGCGTAGCTTATATCCGCGCAATTGAATCTTTAGAAAAGTTTAAAGGACTTAATGAAGATGAATTAACCGGTATTGCTATTGTAAAAAGGGCTATCGAAGAGCCGCTGCGTCAAATCGTTATCAACAGCGGTATTGAAGGTAGCATCGTGGTGCAAAAAGTAAAAGAAGGTAAGGCAGATTACGGATTTAATGCAAGAACAGAAGTGTACGAAAACCTGTTCAAAGCTGGCGTAATTGATCCTACAAAAGTTACCCGTATTGCACTTGAAAACGCTGCTTCTATCGCAGGAATGCTGCTTACCACTGAATGTGTAATTGCAGACAAACCTAAAAAAGAAGAAGCTGCTGGTCATAGCCATGGCGCACCTGATATGGGTGGCATGGGTTACTAAACCATCAATATCCGTTAAAGCGGATAA
>CAYMKT010000032.1:0-6119 GCA_964391065.1 uncultured Terrimonas sp.
GGCGGATCGTAATGACGGTTTCACTTCCGAACGTCATTGCGAGACTCCTGACCCTCGCACTGGCGCAGGTTTGGTAGCATTGCTTTGTGTTTAGCCAGACCTGTGCTTTGCTGTTACTAAATCTTTATTAAGCCTTTACAAGTTATACCATTTACTTTTTTAGGCATGGACAGCCGTTAGCTATGAACCGTCGACTGCATCGATACCTGATACCTGATACCTGATACCCGATACCTAATACCTGCTAAATATACAACGCATCCACCAGTTTAAGATGGCTGCTGAATGTGTACACGCGTGGCATGCCGGTTGGGATGTTAAGGGTGGAAATATTTTGGGGACTGATCTTTTCAAGATACATCATTAAAGCCCGAAGGCTATTGCCATGCGCCACCACCAGCACGTTTTTATCGGCAATTAATAAGGGCTCTATTTCCTGTTGGTAAAACGGAATCACTCTTTTGGCAGTATCCTTTAAACTTTCGCCGCCAGGCGGTTGTACATCGTAGCTCCTGCGCCATAGCTCAATTTGAGGAGTTCCGTATTGAATAGCCATTTCCGATTTATTCAGTCCCTGCAAATCGCCATAGCTTCTTTCATTCAATGCGCTGCTCTTTACAACAGGTACCTGGATTTGATCTATGTCGCCCAGAATAATATCAAGCGTATCGCGGGCTCTCACCAGCAAAGAAGTAAATGCGTGATCGAAAATAATATGCCGGATTTTCTGCGCGGCTCCATGCGCCTCTTCCCTACCCTGGTCTGTGAGTGGCACATCCGCATTACCCGTGAACCGGTTCTCCAGGTTCCACTGCGATTGTCCATGGCGGACAAGAACTAATAGGGGCATAAGCAAAACAATTGATCAAAATAACATAATGGGTATCCGCTTTGTTTATATAACGCAGGGACAGAAAGATACAAAAACTATCGCTAATGGATAAGATGGTTGCGTGATACACGATATCGCATTCATTACAATATGACCTAATATGCAAAAAAAGCGTTAATATTATCTTTCACAATTCATTCAGCTTTAGAAAAACAATTTCCATGCAGGAAGATGTACTTATTCAAATCAGCAATAAAATTAAAGAAACCCGCAAAGCGCAGAAAAAAACAGTACAGGAACTAGCGAATGAATCGCAGGTGAGCAAGGGCTTGATTTCTCAAATTGAAAATAACAGAACGGTACCTTCTTTGCCCGTATTAATGAATATTGTATTGGCCCTGAATATTGATCTCAAAGATTTCTTTGAAGATATCAGTCACAACAAGGAAGGCGATCAGAAAGTGGTTATTAAAACCTCTGCAGATTACCAGCCTTTTGAAAAAGAACCGGCAAAGGGCTTTAAATATAAACGAATACTCACCCGCAATATGGACGGCGGCCCCGTTGATATGATTTTACTGGAACTCAAAAAAGGAGCAAAACGTACGCACATGTTTCAAACAGATGCATTTGAATACAAATACATCATCAAAGGGCAGGTAGAATACCAGATTGAGGAAAAAAGGTATGTATTGAACGAGGGCGACTCCCTTTTTTTTGACGGCCGGCTTTCGCATCGGCCCGCTAATATCGGTAATGGCGATGCGCTGATGCTCGTGATTTACTACTTCATCACGAACGGAAAAGTTTAAAATATCAGTCCCGTTGGTTCAATTTCCCGGGTTATCTTTTTCTTAATTCCCAAATTTAATATACACCGTTTGGATATAATGTTTAATTTTGCTATATTTTTATTTAGTATTTATAAACATCATTATGGCTTCTATCGCTTCCCAACCGTTTAGCGCAAACGGTATTGACTATCGCCCAAAACCCCAGCCCATCGTAGTGATTTGTATCGACGGTTCGGCGGATGAATATCTCGATATTACCGCTGCCCATAACCGGCTGCCCAACCTGCAGCGCATGAGCAAGAGTGGTTTTCGCGGCATGGTTCGCGGCGCTTTACCCTCGTTCACGAATGTAAATAACAGTTCAATTGTTACGGGTGTTGCTCCTGCCGTACATGGCATAAGCGGTAACTTTTTTTACGACGTGGCAAAAAACGAGGAGGTAATGATGAATTCTTCGGAGTACCTGCGGGCAGAAACCATTCTCGCCGCGGCTGCTAACGCGGGGAGAAAAGTAGCCGTTGTAACTGCAAAAGAGAAGCTCCGTGATATTCTGTCCCATAAATTAAACGGCATTGCCTTTTCGGCTGAAAAAGCCAACCTCGCAAAAAAAGAAACACATGGCATTGAAGACGCGGAAAAAGTGGTGGGTCATCCCACTCCTGCCATCTACAGCGCAGATGCCAGCCTGTTCGTATTGCGTGCAGGTGTTGCCCTGATACAAAAAGGGATGGCCGACTTTCTTTATCTCTCGCTCACCGACTATATGCAGCATACTTACGCTCCGGAAGCTGAACCATCGCTCGCATTTTACGAGCAAATGGATACCGAAATCGGTAAACTGATTGAAGCCGGCGCTATTGTGGGAGCCACTGCCGATCATGGCATGAACCCCAAAGTAAAAGCCAATGGCGAACCAAATGTGCTGTTCGTGGAAGACATGCTGGAAGCCCGGTTTGGAGAAGGGTTCCGCGTTATTTGCCCCATTACCGACCCCTACGTAAAGCATCACGGCGCATTGGGTTCGTACATCGTTGTACACATTAACGATAAGCAAAAAATAGCTGAAGTAAAAAACTGGTTATCGGTTCAAAAGGGAATAACGGAGGTGCATGATATCGCTACGGCTACCCGATTACTGGAACAACCGGCCGACCGCACAGGCGACCTGGTAGTGCTTTCCGCAAGAGATGTAGTGCTGGGACGCCGGCCGCAGTATCACGACCTGTCGGCATTGGATGGAACATTGCGTTCGCATGGTGGAAGATATGAGGAAATGGTACCGTTGATCATTTCACATCCCATCAATGCAGTATACCAAATGAAAGCGTGGGGTGATCCCAGGAACTTTGATGTATTTGACTTTACGATAAACGGCACCCATTCTTAAATTCACTGACAAAAACTAACGATATGAATATGACCTGCTATGTTGCCGGAAAGCCTGTACAAAGCCATTCCGTTCTGGAAGTGAAGAGCCCTTACGATAACAGGGTAGTCGGCGCCGTTACATTAGCGAATGCCGGCCATCTCGAAGAAGCGATAACAACCGCTTTACAGGGGGGCAAAAAACTTACACGTTACGACCGCTTTAATATACTGGATAAAGCAAGGCACTTGCTGGTTGCGCGAAAGGAACTATTTGCACAAACCATTAGTGCGGAATCGGGTTTGGCCATACGCGAGGCCCATTACGAAACAGGGCGGGCACATGATGTATTACTGTTTGCCGCTATGGAGAGCTTAAAAGATGACGGGCAGATATTTTCCTGCGATATTTCACCACAGGGAAAAGCAAGAAAAATATTTACGGTACGGGAACCCCTGGCGCTTGCCACCTGTATTACGCCATTCAATCACCCGCTCAACCAGGTTATTCACAAACTGGCGCCGGCCCTTGCGGTAGGTACACCCGTTATATTAAAACCATCCGAAAAAACACCTTTAACGGCCATACTGCTTACCGAATTATTATATGAAGCGGGGTTACCCCACTACATGCTCAGCACACTGCTCGGTCCAACCAAAGAAATAGCTGAGCCATTGGTTAAAGACCCACGAATAGATATTGTTTCCTTTACCGGAAGCGTTGCTGTGGGGAAAAAAATTGCAGCAACCGCCGGGTACAAAAAAGTAATACTGGAGCTGGGTGGAAACGATCCCCTTATTATTATGGAAGATGCCGATATGGATACCGCGGTACTGCTGGCGGCTGAAGGCTCATTCCGCAATAGCGGGCAGCGCTGTACCGCAGTAAAACGGATACTGGTGCATGAAAAGATAAAAGACGAGTTTACGAAACGCTTTGTTGAAAAAGCAAAGGAATATACCTGCGGCGACCCTGCGAATCCCGAAACAAGGGTAGGCACTGTAATAGATGAAGCCTCTGCGATTTACTTAGAAACCGTTGCTAACAAAGCAGTGGAACAGGGCGCCAAAATTGTATTGGGCGGCAAGCGTACAGGCGCCTTGCTGGAACCCACCGTAATTATAGATGTACCGCGCAATTGTGATATGGTGGTGCACGAATCCTTTGGTCCCTTAGCGCCCATTTTAACATTTAAAGATATAGATGATGCCATTGCGTTGTCAAATTCTACCGCCTATGGCTTGTCCTCCGGCATTGTAACCAATAATATGAACTATGCCCTTCGGTTTATCAGGGAATTAAAAGTAGGCACGGTTAACATTAATGAGGTACCGGGATACCGGATAGAAAGTTCACCTTTTGGCGGTATAAAAGACTCGGGACTGGGCATCAAAGAGGGTGTTATTGAAGCAATGAAATGCTTTACCTATGTAAAAACATTTTCTTTGCCCTGGTAAATCCGTCGCCTGAATCTTGAACAATAACCGCTTAACAGATAAAGGAAACGCTGTTTCATATATCTGTTTTTTTATGTCTGGTCTATGGATATTTCCAAATGAGCGGTAGTTTTTCCGTTTTTTGTAAACAACAGTAATTGAAACGGAGTATTTTGCCGCAGTCAAAAAACGGCTTAATAAATTACCGTTATTTATGTCGCAGTCAAAAAAAGGCAAAACCACCTGGCAAAAAACAAGAAAGCTGTTTAATGATATTCACCTGTGGCTTGGTTTAAGCAGCGGACTAATCGTAATAGCCATCTGTTTCAGCGGAACGATATACGTGTTTAATACGGAGTTAACGGAAATGGCTGCGCCGCATTTATATAAGATTACGGCAGTGCCCGGCATGCCGCCTATGGATGCAGAACATTTAATCGAAAAGGTGCAGCAGGAAGCCAATGGCAGGGTTATCGCTATGCAAATACCGGCTGATCCGGAACGGACTTACCAATTGTCGGTAAAAAACAAGGACGATAAAAGCAGGTTCGGAACGGCTTATATGGTAAACCCGTACACGGGAGCAATTGTGGGGAATTCGCTCGAAAAAAACAGCACAAAAGAATTCATGAGTACCATGTTCAGCCTGCACCGCTGGATGCTGCTGGATAAAATTGAAACCCCCATCTTTTCGGGTATCAGTAACCGCGAATTGGGAAGTAAAATATCGGGCTGGGCAACTATTATTTTTACCTTAGGCTGCATTACCGGGCTTGTAATATGGTTTCCGCAAAAATTGCGTAACTGGCGCCAGGGATTAAAAATTAAGACCCGCGCGAACTGGAAACGGGTGAATCACGACCTGCATAATTCCCTGGCTTTTTATGCATTGTTTTTTTTATTACTGATGGGATTAACCGGCCCGCAATGGTCGTTTGAATGGTACCGCGATGGTTTGCAGAAAACGTTAGGTACTTATAAGCCAAAACCAGGCGGTGAGGGGAAAAAATCAGAGCCTGAAAAGCCATCCGGCCAGGGAAAAGAAACCGAACCAACACCTGTAAATAAAGCACCTGGTCTGCATGCCGGAAATCACGAAAAAAAGCTGGCGGGAACAATAGGTGCACCTGCTTTAATCAATGATAGCAGCGCATCGTTTCAGGCAGGAGCTTCAGAGCAACGCTTAAGTATAGCCGCGCTCTTAAACGCAGCCGATAACAAACTACCCTACAGGGGAAACTATAATATTACACTCGCTGACAATACTGATGCTCCTGTAATCGTCAGTAAAACCCGCACCGGCTTTTTTGCACCGGCGGCGGCAGACCGGATAACGCTTGATGCGTTTAGCGGAGAGATCATCAAGTCAGAGATATTCAGCGACAAACCTTTTAACGAACGGGTTGCCGGTTCCATTAAGGCCATTCACGTGGGAAACGTGTACGGTACATTTACCAAGCTTTTATATTTTCTCGCTTGCCTGATTGCCACGAGTTTGCCCATAACAGGCACACTGATATGGATCAATAAGCTCAATAAGAAAAAGAAAAAAACATTAAGAACGGTTCAGCCTTCAGCTGCGAGCAGTGAGCTGTCAGCGGTCAGTAGTCAGTAGTGAGCACGGGGCGATGAGCTGTCAGCAATCAGCAGCGAGCTGAAGGCTGAAGGCTGCCAGCCATTGTTGCAATGGC
>CAYMKT010000032.1:6219-31187 GCA_964391065.1 uncultured Terrimonas sp.
TTGTTGCAATGGCTTTCGCCGCTATCCACCCGCTTGTCCAGGCATGCTGAAAATTAAATCCACCCGTAATCCCGTCTACATTAAGCATTTCACCGGCGAAAAACAAACCGCTATGTTTTTTACTTTGCATGGTATTTACATCAACTTCGCCAATATCTATACCGCCGCAGGTAACGAACTCCTCTTTATAGGTGGTTTTGCCTTTCACTTCAAATGAACCGGAGATAAGATTTTTAATCAGCGTATGCTGTTGTATAGTTAACAATTCGCTCCAGCGTTGTGTGTCGGTAATATTACTTTGCTGAAGCAGGAATTGCCATAAACGCGCAGGCAATTCAAACGGGCAATGAAGATATATCTTGCTGCCGCCATATTGCTGTCGCCATTGCGGCCAGTTATTGCGCAAATCCTGTTCCGTATGTTCCGGTACCCAATTCACCAATAAGGTAAAATCATAATGGCGTAAAGCCAACTCCCGCGCAGCCCAGGCGCTTAAACGTAAAATACATGGGCCGCTCATACCCCAATGTGTGATCAGCAAGGGCCCGTCCGATATTAACTTCGTTCCGGCAATTTTAACCGCCGTGTTTTTTACGCTTACGCCCATTAATGCCGTGATTGGATTTGCCGGCATGTTAAAAGTAAACAGTGATGGAACAGGCGCTTCGATAACATGACCGGTTGAGCGCAGCCATTCGTATTGCAAAGATTTTGGATAGCCTCCGCAGCACAGGCATACAAAATCAGCCTCCATAAAACCGGAATCCGCAAAGGATATCCCAAATTTTTTTTGAGCGGAGTTCCCGGCAGTATCCGGAGTATTGATATCAATTTTTTTTACTTCCGCATTCATTCTAATATCAATGCCATAGTTGTTGGCTTCCTGCATCAAACACTCAATAATGGTTTCCGATGTATCTGTTTCAGGAAACATCCTCCCGTCGGATTCGGCTTTAAGTTTTACGCCACGTTCCTCAAACCATTGAATAGTATCGGTGGTGAAGAAATGATGAAATCCTTTTTTCAAAAAACGGCCGCCCCGCGGGTAAGCGGTACTCATCTCGTGTATATCGAAACAATGGTGTGTAACATTGCACCTTCCGCCACCACTCACCCTTACTTTAGCAAGCAGTTTATTGGTTTTTTCCAATAGGGTAACTTTTAACGAAGGATTCATCCGTGCCGCATTTACAGCAGTAAAAAAGCCTGCTGCACCGCCGCCAACTACAACCAATTGCTTTTGCTGCATGTAATAATAACTCATTAAATTTTACCTATCTTCAAAACTAAAGCTACAAATCCTTTGTTTTATTACTGCATAAGAATTCTGGCGCGCTGTAGTTTATTATTTTTTTTCAGGAGAAGCATCGCCTGTGGCTTTCCTTTGGGTGAGCTTAAAGGCCCGGCTATCATCGCTGCCAACCATCCCAATTCCATGATGGATGCCATTGTTATTGGCTGTTCGTGTAAGCGCCCCGTGCATTTCACCATCCGCAGCGATATGTTTAACAATCTGCTCTTTCGTTTGCTCCTTCGCTTTTTAAATGGCATCCCGGTATACAGGACCTCAGAAGAAAAGGGGAAATTGAGAAAGAATTTCAATACCATTGAACAGTGCAGGCAAATACTAAAGCAAGATGGGATCATCATCATTTTTCCGGAGGGCACCACGTTGCAGGACTGGAATTTGAAGCCCTTAAAAAGCGGTACGGCAAAAATGGTGCAATATGCATTGCAGGATGACTATTTGCAGGATGCATTGCAAGTGGTTCCGGTGGGGTTAACCTATAGTAGCTACAGCCATCCTGCCAAAACACTCATCATACAAACCGGAGCGCTATTCTACCCCGGGCGCCTGGATAACGATATGCCCGCGGGTGCATGGAAACAGCAATTCAATACTCTGCTTTTCCAAAAATTACAGCCCCTTGTTCCGGGAATGATCCCTGCCAGTGAACATGCTCAAAATATATGGCAGGCCATTGTTACCAATATAACAGTGGAGGACAAACGCTGCTCCAGGCTCAAAAGCTTATATATACAGGGAAGGGAACTTTCCGGGCCGGATACAGCTATACCAGTTTACCATCCCATTAAACATCCCTACTTGTCCCTCCATGCTGCTGAGCTAAGCAGCAGCTATTTTTTTGCGATGCTGTTGTGTATTCCGGGACTGGCGGGGCTTATACTTAACAGCCCGTTTTATTTTCCCATAAGTATATGGTCGCGTAACAAAACAAAAGACAGCATTTTTTACGATGCCCTGTTATTCGGCTTATTCGTAATCCTGTATCCCCTGTATATCTTGCTATTGTCTTTATTGCTTCACTGGTTTTCGCCTATTCCCTTTTGGATATGGCTGTTTCTCCTGCCTTTTACAGGCTGGTGCACTACACGGCTTTGGGTACACTGCTTAAAAATAAGAAACAACGCTGCGCTTCATTCAGCACAAAAAAAATGGATGCGCGAGGTGATATCCGGAGTGGGGTTCAATAATACGACGCGTCCAGGTTCGGATTCGCCTTCTCGTTAAGTTCAATGTCTTTAAAGGAGGATAAAATATCTGGCTTTGATTTTTGCACGCAAACCGTATGTTCGTAATGCGCAGCCGGTTTACCATCTTTGGTTTTTACCGTCCAGCCGTCATCAGCGTAGTACACTTCTTTTTTCCCCATATTAATCATGGGTTCAATAGCGATTACCAGGCCCTCTCTGAGTTTAAGCCCGCTGCCTCTTTTACCATAGTTAGGCACCTGCGGGTCTTCGTGAAGCTCTTTGCCCAGGCCATGCCCCACCAGTTCGCGCACTACACCATAACCATATTTTCGTTCAGTGCTTTCCTGAACAGCATAGGAAATATCTCCCACCCTGTTGCCCGAAACAGCTTTCTCTACTCCTCTAAATAATGATTCCCTGGTAGCATATAATAATTGTTTTACCTCGTCGCTTACTGTTCCTATCGCAAAAGTATAAGCGCTGTCGCCGTGGTACCCGTTTTTAAATGCACCAACGTCTACAGAAACAATATCGCCTTCCTTCAATGCATTGTTTCCGGGAAAGCCGTGCACTACCGCGTCGTTCACAGAAATGCAACAGGTAAAAGGAAAGCCTTTGTAATTTTTGAAGGAAGGAACAGCCGCATGGTCGCGGATGAAGGTTTCTGCCAGGGCATCTATTTGCAACGTAGTGATACCCGGCTTTAAAAATTTAGCCACCTCTGCTAAGGTGGCACTAACCAATAAACAACTTTTGCGGATCAATTCGATCTCGTCGCTTGTTTTATAATAAACCATTTGCTTAAATCGAAACGGGTGATGATGTTTGTCTTCCCTGCAATCTTCCGCTTTTCATCAATCCATCGTATTGGCGCATCAGCAAATGTGTTTCAATTTGTTGCAGCGTATCCAATATTACGCCTACCATAATTAAAAGAGACGTACCGCCGAAGAAGGTAGAAAACTGGGGGGTAACACCTGCTCTTTGAGCGAGCCCCGGAAGAATACCTACGATAGCCAGGAAAAATGCGCCAGGCAAGGTAATTCTATCCATAATGTGGCCAATATAATCAGTAGTAGGCTGCCCGGGCTTAACTCCCGGAATAAACCCGTTGCTTTGTTTTAAACTGTCGGAAACCTGTTTAGGGTTAAATATTAACGCGGTATAGAGGTAGGTAAATGCAATTACCATTACACCATAAATAACCATGTACCATGCGTTGCTGTGATCGGAAAAAATCCGCGCGATACCCTGTTTGCTTTCCAATGAAGTGAAAGAAACCAGTGTAGGTAAAAACATGATTGCCTGCGCAAAGATGATTGGCATAACTCCTGCAGCATTTACTTTCAGGGGAAGGAACTGCCTCGCCCCGGTAAACTGCCTGTTGCCCACAATTTGCTTCGCATAATTGATCGGAATCTTTCGTACACCCTGTACCAATATAATAAGCCCAAGAATGATAGCAATAAGCACAGCAATTTCAATCAGGAAGAAAATCAGTCCGCCGCCGCCTTTTACCTGCTTGGCTCCAAACTCCTGGATAAAAGATTGCGGTAACCTGGCTAAAATTCCGATCATGATAATGATAGAAGTACCGTTTCCTAAACCTTTATCCTGAATCTTTTCACCCAGCCACATCACAAATAAAGTACCCGCAGTAAGTAATACAACAGTTGATATCCAAAAATAGGGTTGATAAGATTCTATGAGCGCATCCCTGTTTTGGTTGGTAAGATATGCCACGAAAGTACCCGCCTGTAAAAGCGTTACCGCTGCGGTAAGGTAGCGTGTCCATTGATTGATCTTTTTTCTGCCACTATCGCCTTCCTTCTGAATCTTCTGCATTTTAGGAACAAGAATGGTCATTAACTGCATGAAAATAGAAGCAGAGATATAAGGCATGATACCTAATGCAAGAATAGACGCATTGGAAAAAGCGCCCCCGGCAAAAGTATCAAACAGCCCCAGTAAACCCTGGCTGGCCTTTTGCGAAAAATCGGAAAGTTTATTGGGATCAATACCTGGTAAAACAATGTGCGTTCCAAACCGATAGATTAATAACAGCAATAGGGTTACCAGAATCTTTCCTCTCAGTTCTTCAATAGTCCAGATATTCTTCAGAGTATGAATGAATTTCTTCACGAATAGTGCGTTTTAGTTTGAGCGCAAAATGGAGCATATCCCATTTAAAATGCGTTATGCAAGGTAAGAAAAATTACTTTACTATTTCTACGGTTCCGCCGGCAGCTTCGATAACAGCCTTTGCCTTTTCGCTCACTGCATTTACTTTAAACACAAGTTTATTTTTCAACTCACCGTTCCCCAGAATCTTAACCTTTTCGCTTCTTTTGATCAGTCCGTTTACATACAGGTTTTCGGCTGAAACTTCCTGCATTTCATATTTTTCTGACAACTGTTCTATTTGTCCCAGATTAAACACGGCGTATTCAACGCGATGCGGATTTTTAAAGCCACGCTTAGGCAACCTGCGCTGGATAGGCATTTGCCCGCCTTCGTGCGCCATTTTGCTCTTATAACCTGTTCTTGCCTGTTGTCCTTTATTACCTTTGGTTGATGTGCCGCCATGCCCGGAAGCTTCACCTCGTCCGATACGTTTATCTTTATGCGTGGATCCTTTGGCGGGTTTTAACTGATGCAGTTTCATGTTTATCTTTTTTTACTCAACGCCCGGATAACATTCGGGCTCGCTTTTTTAAAATTTATTGTACCCGGAAAAAAGTCCAAATGACTTCCTGCTTCCGATTTTTTATCTACGCTATTTCCTCTACTTTAACCAGATGATTAACCTTAGTAACCATTCCTAAAATTTGAGGGGTTGCTTCAACTTCAACAGCAGCGTTCATCTTTTTCAGTCCCAGCGCATACATTGTTTTTTTCTGACGCTCAGATCTGTCGATCACACTTTTTACCTGTGTTATTTTAATCTTTGCCATGATATTATCCGTTAAAAACTTTTTTAAGAGGTATCCTTCTGTCTTTAGAAACTACGATGGGTTCACGCAGCAGGGCGAGCGCTTTAAAGGTAGCTTTCACCACGTTGTGCGGGTTAGCCGACCCTAATGATTTAGCCAGAACGTCGGTAATACCAGCGCTTTCCAGCACCGCACGCATGCTACCCCCGGCAATTACACCAGTACCATGAGCCGCCGGCTTAATCAGCACTTTAGCAGCTCCTTCCTTAGACCACTGGTCGTGTGGAATGGTTCCTTTCATTACCGGTACTTTGATCAGGTTTTTCTTCGCATCATCAATGCCCTTGGCGATAGCCTGCTGCACTTCTTTTGCTTTTCCCAAACCATGACCTACCACACCGTTCTCGTTGCCTACCACTACAAGGGCAGAAAAGCTGAAGGCACGACCGCCCTTGGTTGTTTTAACCACGCGGTTGATCGCCACCACTTTTTCTTTGAACTCTATGTCGCCGGCTTTTACCTTGTTTAAACTTACTTTAGACATTATTAAACTTGTTATTGGTAATTGTAATTGCAGTTATCAAATAAATCAGAATTGTAACCCACCTTCACGTGCACCATCAGCAACTGCCTTAATGCGTCCATGGTATAAATACCCACCCCGGTCAAACACCACGGAAGTAATTCCGGCTTCCACTGCTTTTGCAGCAATCGCTTTCCCAACCAGGGCGCTCAACGCTACCTTGGGTGATTGCTGTGCTTTGATGTCTTTATCTTTTGTGGAGGCCGACATCAGCGTAGTGCCCGTTACATCATCAATTAGCTGCGCGTACGTATCTGCATTGCTTCTGAATACAGATAGTCTGGGCCTTTGCGCTGTACCAGATACCGTTTTGCGAATGCTGTACCTGATCTTTTGTCTCCTGATAACTTTAGCGTCCATTGTACTTATTTTTTACGTCCGATTCTGCCGGACCAAATGTTTAATTATTTACCAGCCGCTTTACCCGCCTTCCGACGAAGTTGCTCACCTGCGTATTTAACACCTTTGCCTTTGTATGGTTCAGGCTTACGCAGACTGCGCAATTTGGCGGCTACCTGTCCTATTAATTGCTTGTCAATCCCTTCCAGGGATATCGTTGGATTTTGTCCTTTTTCCTGTGCGGTAGTTACCTTTAATTCTTTAGGCACTTCAAAAACAATATTGTGAGAATACCCTAAAGAAAGATCAAGCAGGTTACCCTGGTTAGAAGCTTTAAAACCCACACCCACCAACTCAAGGTTCTTTTTATATCCTTCTGTTACGCCTTTCACAAGGTTGGCAGTAATAGCACGGTATAAGCCATGCAGGGCACGATGACGAATCTGATCTGTTGGGCGGGAGAAATTAACTTCCCCTTCTTTCACTTCTACCTTAATATCACGATCAACCGCCTGGCTCAATTCGCCCTTGGGACCTTTTACAACTACGGTGTTATTATTACCTACAGTAACGGTAACGCCTGCAGGAATGATAACCGGTTGTTTACCTATACGAGACATGTTAATTTGAGATTTAAAATGATAAATTAAAAATTCTGTTGCTGGTTAAAAGTGTTCAGTTCCGTATAGAGAACTTAAATTGTCGGTTAACCATTCTTATATAAAACGCCTTCTGTTTATGGCAGAAGATCGTAAAATAATACTAAGCGATATAACACAGCACTTCTCCGCCCACGTTCTGCGACTTGGCCTGTTTGTCGGTCATGACTCCCTTTGAAGTGCTGACAATAGCAATACCCAGCCCGTTCATCACCCGCTTGAAATCGGTAGGTTTAGAATACTGACGCAACCCCGGGCGACTCACTCTTTCCAACGACCTGATTGCCGGTTGTTTAGTTTGACCATCGTATTTCAAAGCGATCTTGATCACGCCCTGCTTGCTGTCTTCCTCAAATTTATATTTCAGAATATAACCCTGGTCGTACAGTATTTCCGTAATACGTTTTTTAAGGTTAGAAGCCGGGATTTCCACAATACGGTGACCCGCCATTTGCGCGTTACGCACCCTGGTCAGGAAATCTGCAATAGGATCTGTTACCATTTTTATGAATTAATCAGTTCAAAATTATTTTTTTCTGCACGGGCAGATGAATTTCAAATTTGAAATCTCCGATTTCAAATTCTACCAGCTCGCCTTCTTAACGCCCGGTATAATACCATTTAAAGCCATATCGCGGAACGCAATCCTCGATAAACCAAAATAACGGATATAACCTCTTGGACGACCCGAAACCTGGCAGCGGTTTTTTAAACGCACTTTCGATGAATTCCGTGGTAGCGCATCCAATGCTTTCCAATCGCCTGCCGCTTTTAATGCAGCGCGTTTTTCAGCATATTGCTCCACCAGGTGTTCTCTTTTTCTTTGTCTGGCTTTTACTGACTCTTTTGCCATAGTAATTGTTAAGTTCGAATTTTTGAATTTCGGCATCCGCAAACGATCACTCTTCCCGGATCCCGTTATTTAAGACTTCGTATTAAGTATTAATCTTTTTTTGCGTTTTTGAAAGGCATTCCCAGTTCTTTCAATAACTCATATGCCTCTTCGTTCGTGCCGGCAGACGTTACGAAAGTGATATCCATGCCTGTAATTTTATTTACTTTGTCGATATCGATTTCAGGAAAAATGATCTGCTCGGTAACGCCTAAAGTATAGTTACCCCGTCCGTCAAATGCTTTTTCGCTAATTCCCCTAAAATCGCGTACCCGGGGCAACGCTGAAGATATCAGGCGATCCAGGAACTCATACATTTTTACACCACGTAAGGTTACTCTTGCCCCGATAGGAACTCCCTTACGTAATTTAAAATTAGAGATGTCTTTTTTAGAGTTGGTAGCCACTGCTTTTTGTCCGGTAATCGTTGCCAGTTCCTCTACTGCTATATCCACCAGTTTTTTGTCGTTTACCGCACCATTCACACCACGGTTCAGGCAAATTTTTTCTAACTGCGGAACCTGCATTATGCTTTTATAGGCAAACCGTTTCATCAACGCTGGTACAACTTCTTTTTTGTACTTATCAGCTAACCTCGGAGTATAATTTGTTGTGCTCATCTTGTCAAAATTTATTATGCTGTTATTTTTACAGCAGCATTAAATGGCATCGCCGGATTTTTTGGATACACGAATCAGTTTTCCGTTCTCCCTGGTGCGCTTCACTTTAGTGGGCTCACTCTTTTTTGCATCCCAAAGCTTAACGTTGCTAATGTGAATCGGGGCTTCCTTCTTCACCAAACCGCCTTTGGTATTTTGGGCAGAGGGCTTGGTGTGGCGGGTGATGATGTTTGCGCCTTCAACAAGCACACGGGCATCGTCTGGAAATACTTCCAGCACAGTACGCGCCTTTTTTACATCTTTGTCGTCTCCGGAAATGATCACTACCGAATCGCCTTTTTTAATGTTAAACTTGGGTTTAAATCTTTTGCTCATTTTATTTCGCTTTTGGCTGTTAGCTTTCAGCTATCAGCCGATTAAGTTTATGTACCATATTCGCTAAAAGCTCATGGCTCATAGCTGAATGCTCTTACAACACTTCAGGTGCAAGAGAAATAATTTTCATATATCCCTTATCGCGCAATTCCCTGGCTACTGGTCCAAAAATACGTGTGCCGCGGGGCTCATCTGCCGCATTCAACAATACAACAGCATTGTCATCAAAGCGGATATAAGATCCGTCTTTGCGGCGCAATTTATTTTTGGTACGAACAATAACGGCCTTCGCTACAGTTCCTTTTTTAATGCCGCCTGCAGGAATAGCGTCTTTAACCGTTACTACAATCTTATCGCCGATCTTCGCGTAATCCTGGCCGCTGTTGCCCAGAACACGGATACACAACACTTCCTTGGCGCCGCTGTTATCTGCTACATTTAACCTGCTTTCTTGCTGAATCATCTTTTTGAGTTATTTGAAATTTGAAATTTGAAATTTGAAATTTAATTTGAGACGACCCATAGATACGCCAATCTCAAATCATCAAATGTCAAATCAGAAATAATTTATTTTGCTTTTTCAACTACTTCCACCAGGCGCCAGCGTTTTGTTTTGCTTAACGGCCGTGCTTCCATAATCTTAACAATATCTCCGATGCCGCACTCGTTTTTATCGTCGTGAGCATGGAATTTGGTCGTTTTCTTTACGAACTTACCATAGATAGGGTGCTTCACCTTGATTTCAATTTCAACGGTAACCGTTTTTTCCATCCTGTTACTGGTTACTACCCCAATCTTTGTTTTGCGCAAATTTCTTTCAGCCATTTTATTTAGCTTTTAGCTTTTTTCTTTAATTCTGTTTTTAACCTTGCAATATCCCTGCGGAGTGCCTGTATGCTCATGGGGTTCTCCAGGGGAGACGTAGCATGGGCAAATCTTAATTTCTTAAGCCGGATCTCGTCTTCGTTTACACGCGCCTGCAAATCCTTTTCGTTCATTGTTTTCAGGCTATTTACAAAATCGATTTTCTTTGACATTACTATTCAGTTTGAATATTTAAAACTTTGCTGACGGTTATAAGCCGGCATAATCACGACGAACAATAAACTGTGTTTTAATCGGCAATTTTGCTGCTGCCAGTGTCATTGCCTCTTTTGCCACCTGAACCGGAACACCATCCGCTTCAAAAATGATACGTCCTGGCTCCACTACCGCTGCCCAAAACTCTGGGTTCCCTTTACCTTTACCCATCCTCACTTCAGCAGGTTTACGGGTAATGGGCTTATCGGGGAAAATACGGATCCACACATTCCCTTCACGTTTCATAGCGCGTGTCATTGCCTGGCGGGCAGACTCTATCTGGCGGTTAGTAAGCCAGATGGGTTCCAGAGCTTTTAAAGCAAATGAACCAAAAGATACGGTTGCACCGCGTTTAGCCACCTCTCTTATCCGTCCTTTCTGCGCTTTTCTGTGTTTTGTTCTCTTCGGCTGTAACATTATATTACAATTTGAAAAATTTTAAATAAATACTGTCTCTTTCCTTCGCCTTACCTTCTTTCACCTCTTCCCCCACCTCTTCTGTCATCACGACGGTCGCCGCCTCTCCTATCGCCACCTCTTCTGTCATCGCGCCTGTCGTCTCTGCGGTTGTCGCCCATGCCGCCGCCATCGAGCTTGCCATCCACTATATTGGGGTTAAGATCGCGTTTTGTTAACACCTCACCTTTACAGATCCAAACCTTAATACCAATTTTACCATACACTGTTAAAGCAAACACATTAGCATAGTCGATTTCCATACGGAACGTGTGCAAAGGAACACGACCTTGTTTAATTTCTTCCGACCGTGCAATTTCAGCGCCGCCCAAACGTCCGCTTACTTTTACCTTTATCCCTTCGGCGCCCATACGCATGGCAGAAGCGATAGATAGTTTGATAGCACGCTTGTAATTAATACGGTTTTCAATTTGCCGTGCAATGGTATCGCCCACAATATTGGCATCCAATTCGGGCCGACGAACCTGGAGGATGTTAATTTGTACATCTTCCTTGCCGGTAAGCTTCTTCAACTCTTCTTTAATATGGTCAACCTCGCCACCGCCTTTACCAATGATAATGCCTGGCTTGGAAGTATGAATAGTAACGATCAGCTTATTGAGCGTACGTTCAATTACTATTTTTGAAATTCCACCTTTATTGATACGGGCGTTAAGGTAGGTCCTGATCCTGTTGTCTTCGATCAGTTTTTTTGAGTAATCCCTTTTATTACCATACCAGTTGCTTTCCCAACCCCGTATGATACCTAACCTGTTACCAATTGGATTTGCTTTTTGACCCATGTTTATAATTTGAAAATTTTCATTTTTATTTGTGGTCTACGATTTTCTGGTCTACAATCAGTGTTACGTGATTGCTGCGTTTGCGCACCCTGTAAGCCCTGCCCTGTGGCGCCGGCAACATTCTTTTGAGTACCCTGCCACCATCTACAAAAATGGTTTTCACCAGCAGGTTGCTGTCTGCCGCGCTGGTTCCTTCATTTTTTTGCTCCCAGTTGCTGATCGCACTCCTCAACAATTTGTAAAGAGGAGTAGAAGAATGCTGGGGATGATGTTCCAATATCGCCAAAGCCTTCTCTACATCCATACCACGGATAACATCTGCTAACAAACGCATTTTGCGTGGCGATGTAGGATAGTTTCTGAGTTTAGCTATTGCTTCCATTTTTTATTTTTTCTGATTTCGTACCACCTGTGTTTGAGCAGGCAGGGCAAAATTGATTTTTAAGCTATTTTCTTACTGGAGTGTCCTTTAAAATTCCTGGTTGGCGCAAATTCACCCAGCTTATGACCTACCATAAATTCAGTTACATACACGGGTATAAATTTGTTGCCATTATGTACCGCGAAAGTATTACCCACAAAATCGGGGGTGATCGTAGAGCGGCGGCTCCAGGTTTTAATTACACCTTTTTTTATTGTTCCTTCGTTCATAGCCAATACTTTCTGCTCTAAATAATCGGCTACGTAAGGACCTTTTTTAATTGAACGACCCATAATCTATAATTCAGATTTTAGACTTTTTTTCCTGGTTGTACTATGCGTATTACGCTTACTTTGCTAATTTTTTACCGTTCTTGCGCTGAATGATCAACTTATCAGACCCCTTATGCTTGCGGGTTTTTAAGCCTTTTGCATACTTACCGGTTCTCGACCTTGGATGGCCGCCGGAAGCCCTTCCTTCACCACCACCCATCGGGTGATCTACAGGGTTCATCGCTACACCACGTGTACGCGGACGGGTACCTTTCCAACGGTTTACCCCGGCTTTACCTGCTCTTTCGAGACTGTGGTCGCTGTTGCTCACCACACCTACAGTGGCATAACAATTAATCAACACTTTTCTCAACTCACCGCTTGGCATTTTTAATATGCCATACTTTTCTTCCTTATTACTCAACTGGGCAGATGTTCCGGCGCTGCGAACCATCTTTCCCCCCTGCCCGGGCTGTAATTCTATATTGTGTACGTTTGTACCAAGAGGCATGTATTTTAACTGTAGTGCATTACCTACTTCAGGCGCCACATTGTCTCCGCTTAGAATCACCGCTCCTACCTGCAATCCCTGGGGAGCAATAATGTATCTTTTTTCGCCGTCTGCATAATGAAGCAGAGCAATAAAAGCAGAGCGGTTAGGATCGTATTCAATGGAGGCTACGGTAGCTTGCACATTTTTCTTATCCCTCTTAAAATCTACAACACGATATTTCTTTTTGTGTCCACCGCCTATATAGCGCATGGAACGGCGGCCCTGGAAATTACGTCCACCTGTCCTGGATTTTACCTCGAGCAGGCTTTTCTCAGGCGTGTCCGAAGTAATTTCGGCATAAGAATTTCCAATTCTCCAGCGGGTTCCCGCTGTCATTGGTTTGTATTTTTTTACTGCCATGTTATTTCTATTTTGCGAACTTTTCAGCTTCGCCAGCTTTAATAATTTGTTTTGTTCGGATTACAGCGTGCCGTACAGGTCAATGTTTTCGCCTTCGGCTACTGTTACATAAGCTTTTTTATACGCAGGTTTACGTCCCGAAATAACCCCTGCTTTGGTAAACCTCGATTTACTTTTGCTTGGCACAACCACGGTGTTTACATCAATTACCTTAACGCCATAAAATTCTTCCACCGCTTTTCTTATTTCAAGTTTGTTTGACTTACGGCCTACGCGGAAAGCATATGTGTTTCTTTTTTCAGAAAGCTTATTGCTTTTTTCGCTTATGATCGGTTTTACCAGTACATCTGCAAGTTTCATCTCTGATTAATTTGAAAATTTAATAATTTGAAATGCTTTTGTTCTTTTCAAATTTTATTTATGCTTCTGCAACCACTTCTTCGTCAGTAAATATTTTAGCGGCATTTTCGGTAAGCACCAGCACATCGCTGTTCACAATATCGTAGGTATTCATATCTGCCAGTAAAACGCCTAATACTGTTGGCACATTCCTGAAACTCAACTGTACATTCTCGTTATAATCAGGCAATACAAACAATGTCCTTTTTTTATCGAGATGGAGGCTCTTGATTAAACCTACTGCTTCTTTGGTTTTAGGCGCATCCAATGCAAGGTCTTCAACAACAACAATTGCATTTTCTTTCGCCTTATAAGAAAGGGCTGATATTTTAGCCAGGTCTTTCACTTTACGATTCAACTTGATGTCGTAGCCATGTGGTTTGGGTCCGAAAATGGTACCGCCGCCTTTATACAAAGGGTTACGGATATTCCCTTTACGGGCGCCGCCGGTTCCTTTTTGACGATGCAGCTTGCGGCTGGCTCCCTTTACTTCGGCACGGGTTTTTACTTTATGCGTTCCCTGGCGCTGCGCAGCCAGAAACTGCTTTACAGATAGGTAGATCACATGATCATTCGGTTCAATGCCAAAAATATCATCAGGCAATTCTGCTGTACGACCCGTTTTGTTACCTTCTTTATTTAAAATATCTACTTGCATTGTATAAAATATTTTGCCGGTACACAGATGACTGTTACCGGCAGTGACTTACTTTTGAATTAATACAATTGAACCGTTATAACCCGGAACTGCTCCGCTCACTAACACATAGTTCTTTTCGGGGAACAGCTTCACCACTTTCAATCCCTTCACCTTAACCCTGTCGGCGCCCATGCGGCCGGCCATACGCATACCTTTAAATACACGTGATGCATCGGAAGAGTTACCGATTGAACCGGGAGCTCGCTGCCTGTCGTGCTGACCGTGCGACTGCTCACCCACACCACTGAATCCATGACGCTTTACAACGCCCTGGAAACCTTTACCTTTTGTGGTGCCCACCACTTCAACTTTATCGCCTTCAGCGAAAATGTCGATGGTAACGGTTTCACCAATATTTTTTTCGAGGGAAAAATTGCGGAACTCTTTAACGAACTTTTTAGCGGGAGTGTTTGATTTAGCGTAGTGACCGGCTTCAGATTTGAGCGTGTGCTTTTCGGTTTTATCGCCATAACCTAATTGAACTGCACTGTAACCGTCGGTCTCCTTTGTTTTAACCTGTGTAACAACACAGGGACCAGCTTCAATAATAGTAACGGCAGTTTGCTTGCCGTCGGCAGGATTGAAGATGCTGGTCATCCCGATTTTTTTTCCAATAATACCTTTCATTGTTTTGTTTTTATACCCAATTTGGTTAAAGAGACAGACTGGACTTCATTTATGCATATCCAATGCTTCAATCCCCGTTTGCCGCCGACCTTTTCCCGTATTTCCCACTTGTGAAAGAGGAAGTACCAGCGGTAAACTAACCTCGAAGGGCTAGTTCATATTTAATTCTCAAAGACCGGAAATCATACAATTTTATGAGAAGTGGATTTTACCCCCTTCTTTCCGGCAACCCAGCGCTGCTTTTTTTTGGTTTCCCGCAATTGGCAGATGGAATATATAGTAAGAACTAAGTTTCTTTTTTACCCGGCTTTCGCGGGCTGCTTACGCTTTAATCTCAACATCCACACCACTGGGCAGGTCTAATTTGCTCAGTGCATCTACTGTACGCGAAGAAGAGGTATAAATATCCAGCAAACGCTTGTGCGTAGAAAGCTGGAACTGCTCACGACTCTTCTTGTTTACATGGGGTGAACGCAATACCGTAAATATCTTTTTTTGTGTTGGTAAAGGAATAGGTCCTGTTACAACAGCACCGGTACTGCGTACAGTTTTAACGATCTTCTCGGCAGATTTATCTACCAGGTTGTGATCGTAGCTCTGTAATTTTATTCTGATTCTTTGAGACATACCGTAAAGTACCCATTTTGATTTTGGGAGTGCAAAGGTATGTGTCTGCATGTTTACAGCCAAATAGTTGAGAAAGAAAATTTAAAAATGTTTTGAAAAAATAATTTTCGGAATAATTGGACCTCCATTTTTGCTTTTTGCTGATATACCAGGCGCAAATTCCCCCAATTTTAATTTTAACGGGGCTTTCTACGTTGATATCAAATTTCCAGCAGACTTCATGTTTCAGCTTACATTACCTGAATGGAGCGGTTTGAAGTCACAGTTTGTGACCTCAAACCGGGGCGGACGACGCTACATGCCGAACGCATTTACCGAACATGGCGTTGCCATGCTTGCGAGTGTACTTAACAGCGAAAAGGCAATAAAAATGAACATTGCCAGCCTAATGCGGCAACCTCTCCCTTACATAACCATATACCCAGGTTCCGGCAACAGCGCTTACAAGCGAAACTGCGATAACAGTGGCGCCCGTTCCCACCTGGGCAAACAAGGGTCCCGGGCAGGCGCCGGTTATCGCCCAACCCAGTCCGAAAATGAACCCACCAAATACCAGCCCTTTGTGGAATTTCTTATTTTCCAGGTAAATGGGCTCGCCCTCTACTGATTTGGTTCCGGATTTTTTAATAAGCGCAACGCTTATCATGCCCACCACAATGGCAGAACCAATTACCCCATACATGTGAAAGCTCTGCAGCTTAAACATCTCCTGTATGCGAAACCAGGAAATGATTTCGGCTTTCACCAGCACAACGCCAAAGAAAATACCAATCAACGCATATTTAATGTTGGTGGAAAGGGGTTGATCCAAACGACTTTCATTAACGCTCATCTCGTTTTCCAAACGCACTTCATGGTCGGTGTGCATGGTAGCCCGAATATCTGGCTTTTGAACGAACCTGTTTTCTTTTACGGACATATTTAAGTTATTTGAGATTTGGGATTTTTAATTTGAGATTAAAGGTTTTGGTTGAAACCGGTGTGCAGCACAACAGCTATAACCGCAACATATAGGGAAGAATGAACCAGGTCATCACAAAACCACCCACCATAAAGCAGCAGGTAGCCACAACGGAAGTCCACTGCAGGTTGCTTATTCCCATGATGGCATGACCGCTGGTACAGCCCCCGGCGTAGCGGGTACCGAATCCCACTAAAAAACCGCCCACTACTATCATAATAAACCCCCGCAGCGTGAGCAATTGGGTCCACGAAAAAAGATCAGCGGGTACCATATTATCATAATTGGTTATGCTATAAGCCGCCAATTCCTGCGATAAGGCGGGCGCCACCTGCACGGGTTGCGGATCTGCCAGCCATTGCGATGCCACAATACCCCCCAATAAAATACCGCCTACAAAAAAGAGATTCCAGACTTCTTTTTTCCAATCGTAATCAAAAAAGGGAATTTTGGCAGGCATACAGGCGGCACAGATATGCCGCAGCGAAGAGGAAACGCCAAAGGTTTTGTTGCCCAGCAATAACAATGCAGGTACGGTTAAGCCTATTAAGGGGCCGGCTACATACCAGGGCCAGGGTTGTTTAATCCAATCGAGCATAAAAATGTGTTGTTTCAAAGCGAATTTACATCAAATATGAGGTATGGCGATGGTGGGTGCATTCCAAATTTTCGCTCCTTATCTAATTTTCCGGTAGGTGAGACACCGACCGGTAGCGGAATGCATTATATATATGGCGGGTGTACCGATCTAAAATAAATAATCCAGGCAGAGAGCAGTCCCGGGCAAATTACAGCAAAGTTGGTGTAACAGCTATCTCATTAACCTGCTTGGCCCGTTGCGCTTAAAAATCTCTATGCTTTCCACCGCATCATTAATGGTGATAAAACGTGCAGACTGCGAAAGAAATGAGCTTCCATACTGAAATTCTTCCCTGCGCGTTTTTCCATCCCGGAGGTGAATGAGCGCATATATTTCATCGGGCTCCAAAGCGATTGCCCGGCTGGTTTTTTTGAGTCTGAACAGCTTTAGAGCGCTTTGATTTTGAGAAGCGGCAACAAGATAGTGGCCGCCCGCCTGCTTCAAGCGGATTAAAGCCTTACCATCTCCGGGAATAAAAATGCCGCTTTGCAAGATCGTTTGCGGACTGAAATTGCCTTTACCATCACCCAGCAACAGCAAGCCGTTCAATGCATCATAACGGCCTGTGGCCACTTCTGTTCCAAAGTCATTGCCATTGATTACCACATCTAAGTTTCCATCGTTATTAAAATCGTCTGCAACCATCCCATATAATGGTGCCAATTGGGCCTCCACCGGCAATGGATGACATTCAAATTTTCCGTTTCCGAGGTTTTCTATATAACAGCTCTTAACATTTCTTGCCTCCAGGATCAGCGCATCCTGCAATTCTTCCTTTGTAAAAATGTCGTGCACCGTTGCATTGCCAAAACTTTTGTAGGTAAAAAACCGCTTCTTTAATCCTGGTATTTGCTCAATGATCTCGTCGCGGTTTTGTGCGGGAAATTCTTTGAGCACTCCCTGCTGGTCTTTTAAATACAGGGTAGTAATAATATCGTACCCTTCGTTCTTATCAAAATCTTTGCTGTAAATACGAATGGGATTTTGCCCATCTGTTCTGTAATACGAATTCTCGCCCAGGTTACCCGCTATATAATCCATATCGCCGTCGTTATCAAAATCCCCTGCCACAATGCTGCTCCACCACCCCGCGTCGCCCATTGCTCCGGAAGCAACAGGCAAAGCCTTTAATTTGCCATGATCATTTTTAAAGAAACGTAATGGCATCCATTCACCAACAACAATGAGGTCTTCCCATCCGTCGTTATCGAAGTCAGTCCACAAACCATCGCATACCAGTCCAATGTCAATAAGCCCTTCCGCCACTTCGCTGGTAGCATCGGTAAACTTTATAGTGCCCAAATCTGAATCATTGCGAAGAATAAAACTGCTTACAGCGGCAGGATACTTACCAGGCAGCAAACGCCCGCCGATAAATAAATCCAGGTCGCCATCGTGGTCATAATCTGCTGCTTTCACGCAACTTTTGCTGGCAAAATTGAGCGGTATGGCGGTTTCATTGATCACAAAATGTCCATTCCCCTGGTTAACATATAGCCGGTCCTGGTAATTTTTAGTACCCGGCACAAACTCACTGCTTCCGCTGGCCATATAAATATCCATGTCACCGTCATTATCTGCATCAAATACCACCATACCCATCGTTTCCGGCTTTCGCGCATCCGGGCCGGTTAGCGGAGGAAGCGTTTTCTCTAAAAAAGTTCCGTTGGGTTGCTGCATTAAAATTGCCGGATCCAGCAAGGTATTGCCTCCAATAACAATGTCGTCCAAACCATCTCCATTTAAATCGCCTGCTGCCAGCGGTGGGCCGTATTGAGAAAATTTATGCGGGAGTAAGCGCTGGTAATTAAAATCTACAAAATCCACTTCGGCGTGCCGGTAACTCACTTCCGCCTCCTTCGTAATATCTGTAAATAAATTATGCTGCGCGACTACGCTGCCTGGCAAAGCATACTCCATGGCATCCTTCACATTTACTTCAACCATTTGGTTAGCGGCTATCTTTTGCAGGGTTTGCTTTTTACCTCCGGTCCAGGTAATGACCAACGAATCGATAAAGCTAATTTTCCCCAGCCCAAAACAGGCTATATCATTAACCGTTGAAAGGTAGCCCCGGTAGGGAGAGTTTTCATATACCTGGGTTTGCCCGCCCTCATAATAAATCTCGGCAATGGCGCCCAGCCCATTCTTATTTTTTTCACCGCCGTTAAACTTGATCTGCAAATAATTGGCGCCTGTATTTTTTTTACTGTTCAGCGTATTTTCATACAAAAATGCCTTCTCGTTTACGTTGTTCACCACATAATCGAGGTCGCCATCATTATCAAGGTCAACGTATACCGCCCCATTGGAAAAAGAGGGTTCGCTTATCCCCCACTGCGAGCTTACGTTCTCGAATTTCAGATTTCCTTTGTTCCTGAATGCATAGTTGGCTACCTTAATTCTCGGCATCTGGTCAATAAGTTCCTGCTTGGTGCTATGCGGGCCTACCCGTTGACGGTATGCTACAAAATCATGATCTGTAACATCGCGCGGATAACCGTTGGTGATCAATATATCGCGATAGCCATCATTATCAAAATCGGCGAGGGAAGGATTCCAACTCCAGTCTGTTTCTGCCACGCCGGCATAAAACCCAATATCGCTGAACACCGGCTCCCCAATCGTGTCGTTATCGCCCAGGGATGGGCCCCTGTTTAGTTGCAGCGTGTTACGCACATATTGCAGCGCGTAAATACCGTTTACCATATTCTGATATACAAAATAATTGGCGCTGCCCATATTTTTTTTCTTACGGAAATTATCTTCGGGGTTCATATCCACTGTAATGATATCCGCCAGCCCGTCATTGTTGATATCGGCAATATCGTTGCCCATGGCATTCTGAGAAGTATGCTTTACATACTGGTCGCGCCTGTTGGTAAAGCTGCCATCTTTATTATTGATGTACAGTTCATCGCTCGAAAAAAAATCATTCGCCACATAAATATCTTTCCAGCCATCCCTGTTGATATCTGCCACGGCCAGCCCCAAAGCAAATCCATGCGCCCCAATGCCCGACGCCTTGGTAACATCGGTAAAGAAAGGATGATGCAATGTTTCACTCCAATCGTTCCGGTACAATTTATCGTAGTCATCTGTAAGCGTGTCGCCGATATTGCTATTGAAAAACTGGGAACCGCCGCGGCCGGCCAATTTTGTATTAGCGAGATACATGTCGAGGTCGCCGTCGTTATCGTAATCGAAGAAAGCTGCGTGCACAGAAAAGGCCGTATCGGCCAACCCATAACTTTCGGCCATTTCTTTAAAAACAGGAATATTGTTTTCGTTCAGTCCCTGGTTTACATATAAAAGATTCTTTCTTTTTTGCGGGTCTTTTTTAACAGTAGCACAGACGTAGATATCCTTCCAGCCATCATTATTAATATCCACTACCGATGCCGCATTGCTCCATATGCCATCGCCGCCAACTCCTGCCCTGTCGGTAACATCGTTAAACGATAAATTGCCCTTGTTGATATATAACTTGTTAGAAACCGTACTGGCGGTAAAATAGAGATCGGCTAATCCGTCGTTATTGAAATCGCCTACAGCAACACCACCGCCATTGTACAGGTATTCCATATCGAGCGGATTAATGGAATCATTCTCCACCACCACATTATTAAAATAAATGCCGGAATGACCGGGTGATATCTTTTTAAAAAGGGTATGCCTGTCGGTGCAGGAAGAGAGCAGGAACGAAATACCGGTTACAACAAAAATAAATAGCATTAAACGACTACCAACCATATTACAACGATTTTCTTCGAACCAGGGTAAAAGGATTCTTTATTTTTTCCCGTTTGTTATCAAGGATAAGCCGTGCGGCTGTTTCGCCCATTTTTTCATGATCGGTTGAAATAACCGATATGCCCCCGGCTAAGATTTCTTTAAAAGGCGATTCGTTATAGGAAAGAATGCCTGTATCCACGCCTATCTTCAGTGATTTTGACCGGCAATTTTTTACGAGGTTCACCAGGTCGGTTTCATCAATTACGATATACGCTTCCTCCTTCTCAATTGGTTCGTTCAACTGTATACCAAACTTCGTATCGAAAGCAAAAGAATAGCGTTGACAAAATGTTCTGATTCCCCTCATAATTTCAGCCGGCTGAGATACGGTAGCTGGCTGCACATAAATGAGCTTATTATATTTCCTTAACAGGTCCAAACCCGACTCAAGTGCTGTTGTAATGTCTTGTTCAAAATCCTGGAAAACTCCCCGGTATTCTATACCGTGTGCATGCATATCCTTGTCTAAAACCAGCAGTTGCTCATGGGGAATCTTTTGCAGAACGGGTAAGAGCTCATTTTCATGTTCAAAATGAGGCATGATCACATAATAGTCGAACAGCGCCAGGTTGGCATCAACAATTTCTTCAAGTATTCTTATATTGGAATGATGAATTTTAAGTTCTACAAAGGCTTTTTTACCCAGTGTTTGTACAAATGAATCATAAATCATTTTCTTGTACGTACTCAATCTGTTAAATACCAGTAGTATCTTATAAGGAACAATGATATCGGTCCGGCTGATATAAAACCCCTTGCCCCGCACCGCTTCAATAATCCTGTCGCGCTCAAGCAATTCATATGCTTTTTGAACCGTATCGCGCGACAGCAGGCATTCATTACTCAATTGATTGATAGAGAAAATACGGTCGCCCTTTTTATAACGTCCCTGCTTAATGGCTTTTGTTACAGAATGAACGATCTGGAGATATTTCGGCGTTCGCCGTTCTGCGTCTATTTGAAATATGGTTTGCATGCAATTGTTGGGAAAATATGATTCAGCAAATATCTATACCATCGCCTTTTATTCGTGAGACCGCCTTTTGCTGCCTTTCGTTTGCAAAAGGCTTAATCGCCCCGTAGCCGCTACGGAACTGGGTTCAGGGCCGGCCCTGAGGCATCTATACCTGTGATTTTTCAGGTATACCTTGTTCAGCTCTCTTTATTGAAGGGGGATCACTTCTTTTGTAATACAGATTGAGACAAGAGTTATTCACAAGTAATACACATCCATCAGGAACCGCCGCATCATCTGTTTCATCCGGCACAGTACAGCACAGATACTAACTAAAAGATGTGCAGTTTCCAGTGAGCATAGCATTACCATGCAAGCAACCTCGTATTTTTACCTTGGCAAACCTGTGTCAGCCCTTCCCGCATTACAGTCATTAGAAATCAGAACCAAAAACCTTGGGATTGCAAAATGAACTCGGTAAATAAACATCTTGCTGTTTGGCTGTTGCTGTTATACTGCAACACATTAAATGTTTTCGCACAACAGGATAGTAACCCGCAATATGCCACGCTAATGTGGTATGATAAACCCGCTCTAAACTGGAATGAAGCATTACCGATAGGAAATGGACGGTTGGGAGCGATGGTATATGGAGGTGTGTTAACGGAACAGATATCCCTTAACGAACAAACGCTGTGGTCTGGGGGCCCCCGAAACTGGAATAACCCGGAAGCAAAAAAATACCTGCCATTGGTAAGGGAAGCGGCCCTTGATGGAAAATATAAAAAAGCAGACAGTCTTTCTCATTTTATGCAGGGTCCCTATACAGAGTCATATATGCCTATGGCAGATTTATTGGTCCATTTTCCGGGCATTGCCGATTCAACTCATTACAAACGATCATTAAATTTAGACAGTGCTGTATGCACTACGGTGTTTAGTGACCCTAATAAAACCTATTCCCGCAATGCATTTGCAAGCTTTCCCGACAAGGCGATCATATTGCATTACAGTTGCAACAAAAAAGCCAATATTTCTTTCAAGGCGGTTTTAACCAGTAAACTGCATTTTAAGGTATTCACAATATCGGAAAGGCATATTGTGTTAAGAGGGAAATGTCCCGAACATGTGGAACCGGCTTACAGGTGGCAGATAAAGGGCGACAGCGCTGTTCAGTACGCAGCAGACGAGCATGGAGAAGGAATGACATTTGAGGTACACCTGTATGTGAAAAACGAATCGGGAACCATAAGCGTACAGGACAACACGATAGTGGTAGAAAATGCAGATGCCGCTACATTGATCATTTCCGCGGCTACAAGCTTTAACGGCTATAAAAAGTCACCCGGTTTGGCGGGCAAAAACCCCGCAATAGAAGCAACAAAAAATCTTACGGCTGCAATGGCAAAACCCTTTAAAGTTTTATTGCAAAGGCATGTTACAGACTATCAACCCCTGTTCCGGCGCGTTTACGTTAATCTTGGTGAAAGTAAGAACAACCACCTGCCTGCCAACGAACGCTTAAAGCAAATGGAATTTTATACCGATCCCGAACTGGTGGCGATGATTTCGCAGTTTGGCCGTTATATTTTAATAGCAGGTTCCCGGGCCGGTGGACAACCCGTTAATTTAAAAGGTATATGGAACGATAAAGTACGGCCCGAATATAGCTCCAACTGGTGCCTTGATCATGATGCCCAAATGTTTTATTACGGTGTAGAAACAAACCATTTACCCGAAATGCACGAACCGTTTTTGCAGATGATCAGCGACCTGGCAGAGAATGGAAAACAAACCGCGGCGATCAATTACGGGATGAATGGCTGGTGCGCTCACCATAATACGGATATCTGGAGGTCCACAGGCGCAGGTGGAAACTGGGGCGAGGGCAATCCACACTGGGCAACCTGGAATATGGCAGGAGCATGGCTTTCGGGCCATTTATTTGAACACTATAGCTTTACCGGCGACCGGCAATTTTTAGCGGAAAAAGCTTGGCCCATAATGAAAGGAGCGGCCGAATTTTGTTTGGACTGGCTGATAACAAGTAAATCCGGGCAATTCATTTCCGTTCCTTCCGTATCTCCCGAAAACACTTTCATTACGGAAAAAGGCGACACTGCGCAGATCAGCGTAAACAGCACCAGCGATATTGCATTAATAAAACAACTGTTCACCAACTGCATTCGCGCCGCCCATATCTTAAAAACCGACCAGGAGTTCTGCGAAAAACTAAAAAAAGCGATCGGGAAGTTGCCAGCTTACCGGATAGGATCAAAGCAGCAATTATTGGAATGGACAAGTGGTGAATGGAATGCTGTTGATCCGGGGCACCGTCACCTCTCGCACATGTACCCTGTTTTTCCCGGCGATGAAATATCGCCCATTACCACGCCACAATTAAGTGAGGCTGCAAAAAAAGCCTTATCGCTTCGCACAAAAACAAACTGCAGTTGGGGTTTTGCATGGAAAGCCGCTTGCTGGACGAGGCTTGGCGAAGGCGACAGCGCCTGGCAAACCTGGCAGTACCAGTTGCAGTATATGGATCCTTCACCACCGGCTCAACCCGGCAAGTATGGACTGTTTCCCAATTTTTTTAGTTCTGAAGGCGATGCTGTTATTTTGAATGGTAACGGTTGCGCAACTGCCGTACTTACCGAAATGCTGTTGCAGTCTCATACGGATGCCATTCAACTGTTGCCTGCGCTGCCGAAGACCTTTGCCAACGGCACAATCAAAGGTATTTGCGCAAGAAATGGATTTCATATTGATCTTACCTGGGCGAACCATCAATTGGTTAAGTCCACTATTACCTCCACGCTGGGCAATGAATGCAGGATAAGACCTGGCAAAAAAATTAAAATTTACGAACAGGGGAAAGAAAAGAAAGTCACGAAGGAAGGCAACGAAACATATGTGTTTAACACAGAAAAAGGACAGCGCTATACCATTATCGCCCAATAAATAACTCAGGAAAAATGGCCAGTATTTTTATAAGACTGCACATTATGGCATTTCACATTTCATGCGTTCCTTTACAGCTCAAAATGCATATGAAAAATCATTACAGGCAACTCATCGTTACACCCCTGTTATGGGTATTGATGCAGGCAGTTGCCTTTACACAGGATAAAACCAGCTTTGGCCCCGAAACGGGCGCTTATGGCATGATGCTTCAGCAACTTGAGCACAACATGATCAACTACCAGGAGAAATGGCTGGATACATTGGGAGGCAAACCACGCAATGTATTTGTACCCTGGATCAGGGACCACGTGCATGTAATGAAAGCAATGAAATATATTCATCCGGACATGACGAGCTTCATTGAGTTTTTTCTGCAAAACCAAACGGCCGAAGGCATCTATTTCGATTATTATTTTCCGTTGAAATACGGGGGGAGCGGAGACCGGAAAAATATT
>CAYMKT010000033.1:0-12705 GCA_964391065.1 uncultured Terrimonas sp.
GAATAACATAAATCGATAACTATTAATTACTAATTTTGTTACCCTTAGATCGACTAATTTTTTTCTGAACAACTATTCCATGCAACGCACTTCATTTTTTTTAACTCATTTGCGATAAAAGATTACTCCTCCTTTTCAATGATGCGCTGGAATTGTACCCTAACCGTATTGATTGTTGCTGGATTCTTCCCCAGGTTATATGCTCAAAACTGTACGAATCTCGGACAAAACCCTTCTACAGCCTTTCCGGTATGTGGCACAGCAACCTTTGCACAGCAAACGGTTCCTGCATGCGGTGGCCGGTCCATTCCTGTCCCCGGCTGCGGAAATGACAATGCGGCCTACGGCGACCTCAATCCATTCTGGTATAAATTCACCTGCTTTTCATCCGGAGCCTTAGGGCTTACCATCACTCCACTCACTGCATCGGACGATTATGACTGGCAGTTGTTTGATATAACCGGGCATTCTGCCAACGACGTGTATACCCACCCCGATTTATATGTTGCAAGCAACTGGTCTGCCAACCCGGGAACAACGGGAACAACGGGCAGCGCTACTGCACTCACTAATTGTGCAGGACCTGCCTATTCTAATAAAAGTAAGATGCCTGCTCTGATAGAAGGACACCAGTATCTTTTATTAGTAAGCCATTTTACAACTATTAACCAAAGCGGTTACAATCTTAGTTTTGAAGGCGGTACAGCCAGCATTACGGATCCAACTAATCCACAACTAAAAGAAGCAAAGGCTTACTGCGATGGAACCAAAATTATTGTTGCACTCAATAAAAAAATGAGATGCAATACCCTGGCGGAGGATGGAACCGATTTCTCCATATTAAATGTTAACGATGCAACTATTGTCTCCGCATCGGCCACCGGTTGCCTTACAGGCTTTGATATGGACTCCCTCAGCCTTACATTGAGTGGCCCATTAGCCGTTGGCGATTATTTTCTGGCAATAAAAAAAGGATCAGACGGGAATACTTTGCTGGACAACTGCGACCGTGACATATCTGAAGGTGAGAAAATCCCGTTCAGTGTTCATCCTGTTCAACCAACCTCCATGGATAGTTTAACCACTCCGGGCTGTGCACCGGCGATGCTGCAATTGGTGTTTAACAAACCCATCCGTTGTAATTCGATAGCCTCCGACGGTTCTGACTTTACCATAAATGGATCATCGCCTGTAACGATAGAATCTGCTTCGGGAAGCTGTAATACGAATAATGTAAGTAGTATTATCCAGGTGAAACTGGCTAACCCTATATTGCGTAACGGAACATTTACCATTGAACTCAAAAGAGGAAGTGATGGAAATTCAATCATTGACGAATGCGGAGAAGAAACGCCTCCCGGAGTTCAATTGAACTTTGTTACGAAAGATACCGTTTCGGCTGTTTTTGATTACAATATTCTGTACGGCTGCAAGATAGACACCATACTGTTTTCGCATTCCGGTGGCAATCAAATAAATGCATGGAACTGGACATTTGAAGACCAATTTTCAAGTAAATCACAGAATCTCCAGAGAATATACCCGGTTTTTGGACAAAAAAATGCCAGGCTGATGGTAACTAACGGCATCTGTAGTGATACTGCTACAGCCGACATACTATTAGACAATGAAATGAAAGCGGATTTTGTTATTCCGGAATTTGTATGCCCCAATGACACTGCAATTTATAAAGACGCAAGTATTGGCAATATTGTTTCCTGGGATTGGAATTTCGGCAATGGCTCCAGCAGTAATACTCAATCGCCACCGGCACAACAATACCGCCCCGAACCTACCGACCATGATTACAACGTCAGGCTGATTGTAAAAAATAACCACGGCTGCATGGATACCGCCACCCAAAAAATAAAGGTAGTAAGCAACTGTTACATTTCAATACCTTCGGCCTTTACGCCCAACGGAGACAATTTAAATGATTTTCTGTATCCCATCAATGCTTACAAAGCAAACAATCTTATTTTCAGGGTTTATAACTTGTACGGTCAAAAAATATTTGAAACCCGGGATCGCTTAAAAAAATGGGATGGAACATTTAATGGCAAAATGCAAAGTGCAGGCACTTATGTGTGGACCTTGCAATACACACATTCAGACTCACAGCGTAGCTTTAACATGAAGGGAACTACTATCCTGATCAGGTAAATGTTAGTTTTATCATTTTTTGCCTTTATACAAGAGTTGGCATTAGCATTTCGGGGCAGCGGCAAACCCAGTCAATAAGCTCCCATTAAGAAAAACAAAAATCTTATTTGCCAGGACAACATCCCGCCGAAGTTTTCGTTTACAAAACTTACACAAATGCCCCACTATGAAAAATGCAGATAAAATTTTCTTTGCCGCCGTTATCATCAGCTATTTCATTTTATACGCCGTTATGGCTTCATTGAGTTAATTCGCCTTCCTATCTTTACTTCACAATGTATGGACTTATAACAATTTTCTAATAATTTTACCACCAACTCATACCCACTTCATTATGAAGAATAGCTTTTTTTTCGGGAAATATTCGCTGTTGGTATTTTTTGTTTCGGTCTTCTTTTTTCTTTCCTGTCAAAAAGAACACGCAGAACCAAAAGAACCTACAAAAAAAGAACTCTTAATAAACACATGGGTGGTGTCGGATGTACTGGAACCAGGTGGCAGTAGCGTTATCAATCTGCCTGTGCCTCAAATCATATGTTTAAAAGATAATATTTTTGAGCTTTTATCAAACGATACCTATATCATTGATGAGGGTGCTGTTGTGTGCGACCCAACTACCGCAGGAAGTGGCGATTGGGCTTTGGTTGAAAACGAAACGGTATTAAAATTTACACCGGCAGTTGGCGATCAGTTGAGTTTTAATCTTGTGGAGGTTAACGCTACCACCCTGAAACTATCTTACGAACTAACTGGAACACTTGCGGGTATATATACGATAATACTGAAGAAGCAATAACGAAAAGCCATTGAAAAATCAAGTCGCAAATGGCGTTACTTCATATACCGGGCTAAACAGATAGGTTTTGCCCGTTTTTATTTCTACGCATTTAATCCGTTTCCGTAATTGCTCTCCCCTCCTGAACACTCTTTTATCATCGGTGCTGAACGATGCCCCATGCTCTATTTCTTCAACCAGCTTCTTTATATCCTTTTTTTGATCATATTTTCTCAATACCCTTATTAAACTATCTTCTGCACAACTTCCTGCAGCGGGACTGCGCATTGTAATTTTTACCTGTGCTGATATATCGTCCGGGAAAACATGAAGTGAAAGAAATTGCTGCAATATTTCTCCGTAAACCATTTTCCATTCTTTTCCATGAGAAGCGATCCGGTTACCAAACCTTACAAAAGCAATAAGATGAGCCAGTTCGTGTAACAAAGTAATCAAAAAAGCAAAAGCATTCAGGTTGCCATTCACGCTGATGCGATGATTCTTACCCTGTACTGCAAACCTGTAATCGCCCAACACGCTTTTTCTTTCCCGGCTAATGGTAAGATGCACTTTGTAATGCTGAAGATATTGCATAACGAGTCCATAGGTTCCATTCGGTAAAAAAGACTCAAGGGTACTAAAAGGGGCTTCCTGTTTCCTACGCATTTTTTTGCTTACCAGATTTGAGCAGCATACTTGTTTCAATAAATGTATACACCAGGTACAATGCCATGCAGGCTATTACCGACATTCGGTTTACCTGATCAGCGGTTTTTACGTATACTAAAGCTATTATAGCAACCAGCATAAATTTTATTAAAAAAGAAAGGTAAAAATAACGTACAAGCAACTGGGGCGCCGATGCATTTACCGCCCGGTGCTGAAAAAAAAACGAAATGATACTTAAGCCAAATAGCAATATATTTCCCCAAACCAGCACGCTGTGGCTAAAGCCACGTTGAATTAACCAGGTTTGAAAAAGCACAAAACACACGTTAAGGAGCACAAAAAGAAAAAGCGTGGGTAAAAAGGCTTTAAAATTACTCATACTCATGGTTCAGAAATACAAATCTACAACTGCTGCGTGGAAAGCCAAAGCTAAGCAGTCACGATTGTTGCATTCACAATTACCTTGGCCACTTAACATCATGTAAAACACAAATTCATAATAAATTATGAGTCAATGCCTTAGACTATTCATATATTTTTGAATTCCCGCAATTTTTATCATTCATTATTTCATTTGATTTTACTACCTTTGCAAACCTTAAAACAAAAAGCATGGCGAACCGGCATGAATATGAGATTGCTTTTGTAGGGCTAAAGCCGGGTAAACATGAGTTTGTTTACGAGATAAGCGATAAGTTCTTTGCAGATCACCAGCCCCAGGATTTTACGGATACACACGTAACCGTAAAGCTGATACTTGATAAGAAACCTTCTTTTCTTATGTTGAAATTTGAGATTGGAGGAACGGTGAAGCTCACCTGCGACTTATGTGGCAATACTTTGGAAAAAAATCTTTGGGATGATTTTGAGGTATTGGTAAAAATGACAGACAATCCGGATGAGATGAATGCCGACGAGGAAGACCCCGATGTATACTATATTTCAAGAACAGAAAGTCATATAAGTGTAGCGGGCTGGATATACGAATTTATTAATCTGAGCATTCCATTACAACGTACCTGTGGTGAAAATGCAGATGGGAGTTCGCAATGTAACCAGGAGGCGCTCGACATGCTCAAAAGATTAAACGAACCCGATACAGAAAATGAAAATCCAATCTGGAAAGATCTGGATAAATTCAGAAACAATTAAAATTTGGTGTTATGCCCAATCCAAAACGGAGGCACTCTCAGCAACGCAGTGCTAAAAGAAGAACACATTATGTTGCTCAAACAGTAACATTAAGTAAGGATAGCGCTACAGGCGAAACGCATGTACGTCATCGCGCACATGTGAGCGAAGGAAAACTTTATTATAAGGGGAAAGTAGTAGTAGAGCAATCTCCTATCAAATAATTCCTGTACCTTTTAAGTACGGTTCCCAATTCCGGATATAAATTTTTATTTGGACTTGGGATTTGTATTTTTAAGATTTTCCTCAAATTTGCTGCATGAACATTGCCTTAGACATGATGGGTGGCGATTTCGCCCCTTTGGAAGCCGTAAAAGGAGTGTCTGAATATCTATCTGGTGCAACTGCTCCTGCACATCTTCAGTTAATAGGCGATGAACTTCAATTGCAGCCCCTTATTCAAGAATACCAACTACCGCGGGAATCTTATACCGTTGTTCATGCATCGCAGGTTATTGATATGCATGAACATCCCACAAAAGCATTAAAAGAAAAACAGCAATCTTCTATTGCCATCGGATTTCATTTGCTGGCAACCGGAAAAACAAATGCTATCATAAGCGCAGGCAACACAGGCGCCATGCTCGTGGGGGCCATATACAGTATCAAACCTATTGATGGCGTTAGCCGGCCAACCATTGGCGCTTATATGCCAAGGGAGAATGGTAGTTTAGGTTTATTGCTCGACGCTGGAATTAATGCTGACTGCAAACCCGAAAACCTGAACCAGTTTGCTATTCTGGGTTCTTTATTCGCACAGCATGTTTGGGGTATTGAAAATCCTAAAGTGGGTTTATTGAATATTGGCGAAGAGGAAGGGAAAGGCAATATACTCACACAGGCTACTTATCCATTACTTAGAGAAAACCCTTTAATACATTTTGTTGGTAACATTGAAGGGCGGGATGTTTTTTTGGATAAAGCCGACGTTATTGTTTGCGAGGGGTTCACTGGTAATGTAATGCTCAAAATGGCGGAAAGTGTTTATGATATCATTAAACGGCGCAGCATACACGATGAATATTTTGACCGCTTTGAATTTGAACAGTATGGCGGGGTTCCTGTTTTAGGCGTTAATAAGCCTGTAATCATTGGTCACGGTATTTCACATGGACCTTCTTTTAAAAATATGATCCTGATGGCGCAAAAAATAGTTGAAATAGAACTTATTGAAAAGATTAAGAAAAGCTTTAATGAGCAGCCGGCGTAATCATCATCCATATTTCACTGAAACGAATATCAAAATTTTCCTATTAACCAACAGCTACGCTTTAGCTCCCCAACCACTTAATTAATGTGGACCCCCAGGTAAACCCTCCACCAAACGCCGCCAGTACAATATTATCTCCTTTTCTTAAACGATCCTGCCATTCCCATAAACAAAGCGGAATAGTACCGGCCGTAGTATTACCAAAACGTTCGATGTTCAGCATTACTTTTTCGTGGGGAAGATCCATCCGGTTGGCTGTAGCGTCAATGATGCGTTTATTGGCCTGGTGCGGAACCAGCCAGGCAATGTCATCGGCCGTTAGCTGGTTGCGTTGCATTAATTCATAGCTCACATCTGCCATATCTCTTACAGCGTGTTTAAATACAGGTTGTCCTTCCTGGAAAATAAAATGCTCTTTATTGGTAACCGTTTCGATGGATGCAGGTCTTAACGAACCGCCGGCTTTCATATGCAAATGATGTCCACCAGCGCCATCGCTTCTTAAAATGCTGTCTAAAACACCATATCCATCTTCATTAGGCTCCAGCAATACCGCACCGGCGCCATCGCCAAAAATAATGCAGGTGGTACGATCACTATAATCAACAATAGCACTCATTTTGTCGGCGCCAGCTACCACTACTTTCTTGTAACGTCCGCTCTCAATGAGCGCTGCCCCCGTTGTCAGGGCGTATAAAAATCCTGAGCAGGCAGCAGCCAGGTCAAAGCCCCATGCGTTAACAGCGCCTAACTTATGACAGGAAATATTTGCAGTAGAAGGAAATATCGTATCAGGGGTAACTGTCCCAACGATTAAGCAATCGATCTCTTCTGCACCAATTTCTCTTTTATCCAGAATTTCCCGTACCGCGGGTACCACCATATCGGAGGTACCAAGATCGTTGCCCTTTAATATTCGCCTTTCCGTAATCCCGGTACGGCTCCGTATCCATTCGTCATTGGTATCCACCATTTTCTCCAACTCTGCATTGGTTAAACGGTATTCCGGTACATAACCACCCACAGCCGTAATAGCGGCAGTAATTTTTGATCCCATGTTGAATCGTATTTCAAAATTGGGCACGAAAATACAATTATAGTGATAAACCAAAACCTCCAATGCTTCTTTTATGGTTAATTTATGCCGTCAAATAAACCAGGCATAGCAAGGATTAATAAAAACAGATAAGCTTACCGCGCCTCTATATATGATTCCGGCGTAAAAATTGCAGCGGCACACCAACCTGTTTATTTTGTAAATGTAATCCGAAACGTATTTGATTAATAGGGAGTGCGAATGGCAATTTGCGCTGCTCTGGCAAATTCATTCCGTTATCTTTGCCCTCTTTAAATAAGAAATGATAGCTTTTGTAACCGGCAAGTTTGTGTATAAGTCGCCTTCGTTCGTCCATGTAGACGTAAACGGGGTAGGCTACGAAGTTCAGATAAGTCTGAATACGTATTCAAAAATACAATCGCTCGAAACTGGGTCTTTGTATACCTGGCTTCATATTAAAGAAGATGGGCATACCTTATACGGCTTTTTTGATATGGCGGAGAAAAACATATTTACCCAGCTTATTAGTGTAAACGGGGTGGGCACTTCCACGGCGCGAATGATGCTTTCTGCCATGCAGCCCGGTGAACTGGCACAAACCATTATACAGGGTGATACTTTTCGCCTCGAGAAGATAAAAGGTATAGGAAGAAAATCGGCTGAAAGAATTGTGCTGGAATTAAGAGACAAAATGGGCAAAAACGGACTTGATACCGCTAGTTCGGCCCTCATAAACAATACTTTGGAACAGGATGCGTTAAATGCCCTGGTGGCGTTGGGCATTGCCCGCAATATGGCAGAAACTGCTGTTAAAAAAGCCTCCGCATCCGCTCCCCCTGCTGAAAATCTGGAAACTTTAATTAAAAAAGCACTACAGCTTATTTGAGAAGAACTCTACCTACTAAACAAGAAGGGAAAATTGGCTTTACCAAATTGGAACATACTTCGAGCTATAGTATGTGTTGCTGCAGTATTAGCATTGCGTACAGCAGCATATGCCATTCCTATGCGCAACAGTCAAACCCTTCAGTCTAAAGATACCATACCAGCAACAACAGATTCCCTTCCTTCCCTGGATTCATTAAAATATCCAATTGCAGACAGGCGCGGCGATAAGCTTTCATCGAATCAACCAATGGGCTTTGATCTTAAAGACCCGGCCAATATTTCAGACTCCATTGTTTATGATGCCAGGGAGAAAAAATATTATATCATAGAAAAAATAGGCAACAAATATTACCGCAAACCCACATCGCTCACGTTTGAAGAATTTAACCGGATCCAGGCAAGAAAACAGGAAAATGCTTATTTCAGGCAACGTGCCAATACCATCAGTTTGTTAAACAGGAGTTTGCTGCGCCCTGAACTTACAGCCACCGACGATTTGTTTAACCGCCTGTTCGGAACAGGAAAAATTGATATCCGGCCCCAGGGTAATGTTAGCATTAATGCCGGTTACCAGGGGCAAAACATAAAAAACCCAACCCTGCCTGAACGGGCCCGCAAGAATGGCGGATTTGACTTTGACATGGCGGCTAATCTTAACGTAATTGCAAACATCGGCGATAAGGTTAAACTGCCCATTTCTTATAATACCCAATCTACATTCGACTTTCAAAATCAATTAAAATTAGAATACACCGGTAAAACAGATGAAATCATCAAAAAAATTGAACTGGGGAACACCAGTTTCGCATCAAAAGGAACGCTCATTCCCGGGGCACAATCATTGTTCGGTGTAAAAACTCAGTTACAGTTCGGTAAACTATGGGTTACAGGCGTATTCGCCACTCAAAGATCCCAAAGACAATCAAGGGCGCTGGAGGGTGGGGCTTCTACTTCAAAAATTACCGTGCGGGGCGATGATTATGATGAGAACAGGCATTTTTTGTTAGCACAGTATTTCAACAAAAGGTATAATGATGCGATGAAAACCATACCTGTGGTAAGCTCGCAGGTACAGGTAATGCGTATGGAAGTGTGGATAACGAACCGCATGGGAACAACCACCGATACGAGGGATATTGTAGGGTTGATGGATATTGGCGAACCTAAACCATATGGCCCCTGGGGAGGATCAGGCAACGAACTGGAACCACCGGGCAACGATGCCAACAGCCTGTACAGGCAAATCATAGGCAACCCGGCAAACAGAAATCCGTCATTGATAGTGGGCAATTTAACGGGTTTGGGCTTGAAACAGGTGCAGGACTTTGAGAAAACATTTGCCCGTAAACTCGATTCAAGCCAATACACCTATAATCCCCAATTGGGTTATGTATCACTGGGCGCTCCTTTACAGCCCAATGAAGTATTGGGTGTAGCTTTTCAATATTCCTACAATGGCCGGGTATACCAGGTGGGTGAGTTTTCGCAGGATGTTCCGGTAGATTCAAGTTCAGGCATTCAAAAAGTCCTTTTTCTTAAACTGCTAAAAGCTACGTCTGCCCGCACTCAGCTCCCAATTTGGGGACTGATGATGAAAAATATCTATACACTTAAAAGTGATAATGGCGACTATCTTTCCACATTAGACCGTGCTGATTTTCAACTAAATGTTTTATATGATGAACCGGGTGGCGGACAAAAAAGGTATTTGCCCGAAGGCGCCCAGGCAGGTGTTCCGTTACTTACCCTGCTGAGTTTGGACCGGCTCAATAACCAGAATGATCCGCAGCCCGACGGTGTTTTTGACTATATGGAAGGGTATACCATTATCTCCGATAGGGCCCAAATCATATTTCCTGTTTTGGAACCTTTCGGGCGGGACCTTGCATTTGCCTTTAATGACCCCACCCTGCAGCAAAAATACCTTTACCTGCCCCTGTACGATACCATCAAAGCCATAGCTCAAACTTATGCCAACCTTAACCGTTTTGTAATGAAGGGATCGGCAAAAGCTTCTTCTCTTGGACAATCGGAGATATCATTGAATGCATTCAACGTTCCACAGGGATCCGTAACGGTTACTGCTGGTGGCCGAACCCTGCAGGAAGGTGCCGATTACGAGGTAAACTATAGCTTAGGAACTGTAAGAATCATCAACCAGGCCATATTAAGCTCTGGCATTCCCGTAGATGTTCAGTTTGAAAACCAGGCTGCGTTTGGTTTGCAGCAACGAAATTACCTGGGACTCCGTTTGGATTATCTCGCCAATAAAAATCTTACCGTTGGCGCAACAGTAGTGAGGTTAAGCGAACGTCCTTATTTTACCAAGATGGGCTACGGTGAAGATCCCATTCGCAACACGATGATTGGCGCGGATTTCAGTTACAATAATGAAGTGCCCAGGATAAACAGGCTTATTGATAAGCTTCCATTTTATACCCCTGAAGGCATGTCTACCGTTACCGCTTTTGGAGAGACTGCAAAGCTGATTCCCGGCCACTCTCCCCAAATAGGAAAGGGAGAAAATGGATTAATATATATTGATGATTTTGAAGGCACAAGGGCGAGTATTGACCTGCGGTTTCCCATTATCAGTTGGACCATTGCAAGTACTCCCTTAGGAGCAACCGACAAGAATGGTAATATCCTTTTTCCTGAGGCCGGCTTATCTAACAACTACGATTACGGCAAAAACAGGGCAAAATTGGCCTGGTATAATATAGAACCGGTTTTGCAGGAAAGAAGAAATGCTAACAACCCTCTCCAAAATGACCTGGAAGAGCTTTCCGATCCACGGGTTAGAGCAGTATCGCAATCAGAAATATTCCCGCTGCGCACCCCCGAATTCGGATTGAACCAATTGGTTACATTCGACCTGGCATATTATCCCAAAAACCGGGGGCCCTATAACTATGATGCTACGGGGGTAGATGCTGCCGGCAGACTGAATAATCCCACGAAAAGATGGGGTGGTATGATGCGGTCTATTGATCAAACCGATTTTGAGACCAATAACGTTGAATTTATTGAATTCTGGATACTCGATCCTTTTATCAAGAATACCAATCCCGCTGGCGGGCAACTGTATTTCAATTTGGGAAATATATCGGAAGACATTTTAAAAGATGGAAAAAGGTCCTATGAAAATGGTTTACCCACGCCCAAAATTCCTGCCCAAACCGATAATTCTGTGTGGGGTACTGTTCCTGTTAATCCAATGCAGGTTACCCAGGCGTTCAGTAATGATCCCGATGACCGGGAATACCAGGATGTGGGTTATGATGGCGACAGAGACGATAAAGAACAAACGCTGCATCAGCCATACCTCCAAACATTGCAAAACAATGTAGGTAGCGACGCTTACCAGCAGGCATTTAATGATCCTTCCACCGACAATTTCCGGTACTACCGGGATGCCACATACGACCAGTCCAACACCGGCATTTTAGGCCGCTATAAAAATTTCAACGGACCCCAGGGCAATTCTCCCGTTTCAACCGGAGGTTCGGAATTCTCTTCTGCAGCCACTTTATACCCGGATGCGGAAGACCTGAACAGGGATAATACGCTTAACGAAAACGAAGAATATTTTCAATACCGGGTAGAAATTAAGCCAAACGGCGATCCGGAAATGCAGATCGGCAGGAATTTTATTGCCGATAAAAAAGAGGTGAGCGTACAATTAGCCAATGGTAGTAAAGAAAACCAGATATGGTACCAGTTTCGGGTGCCAATAACTGCTTACGATAAAAAAGTCGGTAATATTCCCGATTTTAAATCTATACAGTTTATCAGGATGTTTCTTACTGGTTTTGAAGATTCAACCGTACTGAGGTTTGCCAAACTGGAACTGGTAAGAAATCAATGGCGTAAATACACATACGAATTGGATACGGCCGGTATTTACAAACCCATCAATCCTGCAGACCCCGTAACCTTTAACGTGGGTGCAGTAAACATAGAAGAAAACGAACGCCGGCAGCCCATTCCTTACCGCATTCCACCGGGTATTGAAAGGGTGCAATCGATCAGCAATGGGGGTATTAATATCCTGCAAAATGAGCAATCTATGAACATGCAGATCTGCAATCTGCCCAACGGAGAGTCACGAAGTGTATTTAAAACCATCAACTTAGATATCAGGCAATTCCGCCGGTTAATGATGTTTATACATGCTGAAAGTGTAAATGGACAACCCGCGTTAAGTGATGGCAGAATCAATGCTGTAATCAGAATAGGAAACGACTTCATTAACAATTTTTATGAAATAAAAATTCCACTAAAAATCACACCCTCCGGAGCCACAGTAGATACGGAAATATGGCCGGAAGAAAATAATCTTGACTTTGACCTTAGCATTCTGGAACAATTAAAGGCTGAACGAAACCTGCAACTGGTTAACCCGAATGCTATTTATCGTAAAATAGTAGACAACCGTACCTATTCGGTCATTGGAAGTCCGAATTTTGGCGAAGTGAAAGGATTTTTGGTAGGTATTGAAAACCCGGGAAATGGTACAGGGTCGCCTATATGTACCGAAGTGTGGATAAACGAACTGAGGCTTTCGCATATTAATGAGAAGGGTGGGTGGGCAGCATTGGGAAGAGTGGACCTTACCCTGGCCGACCTGGGTTCGCTCACCTTCTCAGGTAATAATCATACGGTTGGTTTTGGGGCACTGGAACAGAGGGTAAATGAAAGAGCAAGAGACCATTTTGTTCAGTTCGATGCTGCGGCCAATTTACAGCTTGG
>CAYMKT010000033.1:12805-30612 GCA_964391065.1 uncultured Terrimonas sp.
ATTTCCAATTTAGACCTCAATTTCTCCTATACTTCCATCAAGCAACATAACCCAATGGTGGAAAGCAACGAGATCAAAAAATACAAAGCGGGTGTCGGTTATAACTATACCGGGCAGGCAAAATACTGGGAACCATTCAAAAATATGATCAAAAGCAAGTCGGCATGGTTAGATATGGCCCGCGATTTCAACCTTAATTTTACGCCATCGCTTATAGGTATCCGCTGGGACCTTAACAGGCAGTTTGGCGCTTTACGGCCCCGTGAAGTTTATGTTCCGGGCACCATCCCAAGCCCATTTAAAATACCGGAGACCTACGATAAATTTTTCACATTCGACAGGCATTATAATTACCGCTGGGATATTACCCGCTCGCTTAATTTCGATTTTGAAGCGCTAAATAATTCAAGAATAGATGAGCCCAATGGAAGAATAGATAACGAAGCAAAAAAAGATACCGTGCGCACCAACCTGTTTGATGGCGGAAGAAATGTACTGTACAATCAAAGAGCTGATTTTACTTACACCCTCCCTACTTCAAAACTACCATTGACCGACTGGACGACCGCGAATCTTGCTTATAAAACCACCTATAGCTGGATTGGGGCGTCACGCCTCGCTATTAACCTGGGCAATACCATTCAAAACAGTAATGCAAAAGCGGCAACGGTTGATTTTGATTTTAACCGGCTATACAGCAAATTCAGAATATTCAGGGCGCTGGAGCAGCAAGCTAACAATGCACCCAAACCACCTGCTCCTAATAACAATAATCCGCAACCGGATACCTCCAAAACCAAAAAGAAACGCGATCCGAATGAGTTGCCAGAACTGAATGGCTTTGTTAAAGCAATTGGCAAAATTATTACATCAGTGAAACGGTTAAATTTTACTTTCAGCGAGGGTGCGACTTCCTTTATTCCGGGGTATGCCGACAGCACGCAACACCTGGGGCAAAACTGGAACAGTATGGCGCCCGGATTTGATTTTATTTTAGGTAAGCAACCAGACAGTAACTGGCTGAACAAGGCTTCCCAAAAAGGATGGTTATCAAAAGACAGTCTTCAAAATAACCTGATCCGGCAAACTTTTGATCAGCAGTATACGGCCACCGCTCAATTGGAACCTGTTCGGGACCTTCGTATTGATCTGAATTTGAGTAAATCATTTAACAGAACCTACAGTGAATTGTTTAAAGACACCCTTGGTAATGGAAACTTTAGCCATCTTAACCCTTATTCCGGTGGTGGATTCAGCATCAGTTATATTGCTTTCCAAACCCTGTTTACCAAAACAAACCCCAATTTGATCAGTGAAACTTTTCAAAAATTCCAGGACAACAGGATAATACTTTCAGAACGATTAGGACTCGCCAATCCATACAGCCAGGTGCAGGGACCGGATGGCTACTACCTTGGGTATAGCCGCTATTCACAGGATGTATTGATTCCAGCATTTATAGCAGCATATACCGATAAAGATCCCAGCCAGGTTGCTTTACTAAAAACAGGAGAAACCAATGTGCGTTCTAATCCCTTCTCGGGTTATCTGCCCAAACCAAACTGGCATTTAGAGTATGCCGGATTGAGCCGGATAGAATCATTGAGCAAAGTATTTACGAGCTTTACCCTGACCCATGATTATAAAAGTACGTTGAGCATGAATTCCTTCAACTCCAACCTGCTTTTCCAGGACCAATGGGGACTGGGCTTCCCATCATTTATCGACACGGTTTCGAATAATTTTATCCCTTACTTCTTAGTGCCCAATATTACCATGCAGGAACAATTCGCACCGTTTGTTGGTATTGATTTCTCGCTCACCAATCAGCTATCGGTGAGATTCGAATATATTAAGAACCGCACCTTGAGTTTAAGTCTAATCGACTACCAGTTAAGCGAAATGCGGTCCACAGGCATTAACTTAAATGCTTCCTGGAGAGTACGTGGTTTTTCACTGCCCTTCAATCTTAACTTCTTTAGCAAAACCTCGGATAGCACTAGTAAACGATCGGAAAGTGATGTGAAGTTTACAATAGATTTCAGCATACGGGACGACATCACTTCCAACAGCCGCCTGGACCAGACGAATGCTTTCGCCACCAACGGGCAAAAAGTGATCATCATCAATCCTTCTATTGACTATGTGTTAAGCAACAGGATTCAACTGAAATTCTATTTTGATCAGCAAAGAAGAATTCCCTATATCTCCTCATCGGCCCCCATGACCAACACAAGGGCCGGGGTACAGGTGAATATATCATTAGCGCCATAGCACTGCACATTTTTGCGTCTCATTTTATGAGTAGCTCATACATCAAATAGTTTATTTTTTTGTATATTTCATACTATGAAGACCATAATTATTACGGGAGCCAATGGAAACCTGGGAGCTGTTGCTGTAAAAAAATTTCTTGAGGGAGATTACCGCGTAATTGCTGTAGCTCATTCGGGAAGTGAACTGGGTTTTGCGAGGGACAATAAAAATTTTGAGCTTCACGAGGTGGATTTAGCCAATGAAAGCGCGGCGCTACTTTTCGTAAACGAAGCCATGAGCCTATACGGCGCCATCGACTGTGCGGTTTTTTTAGCAGGAGGATTTGCTATCGGTAAGATAGAAGACACCACCGTGAGCGATTTGAAAAAAATGTTCACCCTTAATTTTGAAACTGCCTATCATATTTCCCGCATGCTGTTTGCCCATATGCTGCAGAACGACTATGGCAGGCTGGTATTTATAGGCGCAAAGCCTGCACTCCACCCCAAACAGGCTGCGAACTCCCTGGCTTATGCCCTTTCGAAATCCCTGTTGTTTAATTATGCCAATATACTCAATGCAATGGCTGATGGTAAAAATGTAACCGCCTCGGTAGTGGTACCGAGTACCATTGATACCGAACCCAACCGAAAAAGCATGCCCGATGCTGATTGGGCCAAATGGGTAAAAGCAGAACAGGTTGCAGACGTTATTGAATTTATCTGCAGCGACCGGTCGCTGGCGTTACGGGAACCGATTTACAAGGTTTATAACAATGCGTGACTCCGGGTCATTAGCAGTGAGCTATAAAAGGTCGGCCAATACATGGGATGAGGTGTGGGGTACAGAGGATAATGCAATCGCACCTGAGTGCCCAGGGCTGATAGCCGGCGCCTATATTCAACTCACCCCAGCCCCAGGCTCAATATCATTTTCGGGGTTTACAAAATGAAGTTGGCCATTTTCATCTTCCGCCATTAAGATCATACCATTGCTTTCTATACCACGCATTTTTCGTGGCGCCAGGTTGGCCACCACTACCACTTGTTTCCCTACTATTTCCTCCGGCTTAAAATGCAATGCAATTCCCGAAACGATAGTGCGCTTTTCAAAACCGAGATCAACTTCCAGCTTCAGCAATTTATCCGCCTTCTCTACTTTTTCAGCAGTTAAAACCTTTCCGGTTCTCATATCTAATTTCGCAAAATCATCATATACAATTTCGGGCTTTAGCGGTGTGGCTTTTTGTAAAGGCCCGGGGATTGCGGAAAGCATTGGCACGGCACTTGCTATGGCGTTGGCTTTCAACTTGTCTACCTGCGCTGCAATTTCATTGTCTTCAATTTTACGGAAAAGCAATTCAGGCGCACGCAGCGTATAGCCCACACTCAATAATTTAAGCGTGCCTGCATTTTCCCAATCCAGCATTCTATCTACCACTTTGAGCATATGCAGAATCTTTTTAGCGGTGTTCGGCAAGAAGGGATTAATCAAAATGCCGAGGTTAGCTGTGAGTTGCAAACAAAGATGCAAACAGTTGTCAATTTGTTTTCTTCCCTCTTCGGTATCCACCTTTTTTTTCCACGGTTCCTTCTTTTGCAGGTATTGATTTCCTTTTCTGCTAAGATCAATAATTTCAAACAACGCTTCCCTGAACCGATATTCTTCGATGGATTGCGTAACTTTTAACTTGGCAGATTGAATATCCGCTATAAGCTGCTTGTCATCTGCATCAACAATTTCATGATGCAATGGCGGCACTTTTCCCCCGCATAATTTATGCATAAGCACCAGCGACCGGTTTACAAAGTTTCCAAAAATGGCTACCAGTTCACTGTTATTCCTTTCCTGGAAGTCCTTCCAGGTAAAATCGTTGTCTTTAGTTTCAGGAGCGTTGGCACATAATACATACCGCAGCACATCTTCGCAGCCGGGAAAATCTTCCAGGTATTCGGCCACCCATACCGCCCAGTTACGACTGGTAGAAACCTTCTCACCTTCAATATTCAAAAACTCATTTGCAGGCACGTTGTCAGGCAAAACAAATCCACCATGTGCTTTAAGCATGGAAGGAAAGATAATGCAGTGAAACACGATATTATCCTTACCAATAAAATGTACCAGCTTCGTATCTTCCTTACACCAGTAGTCCTGCCATTGATCTGTTAACTCCTTAGTGGCGCTGATGTACCCTATGGGCGCATCAAACCACACGTATAAAACCTTTCCTTCAGTATCAGGTAATGGAACTTTTACGCCCCAACTGCTGTCGCGCGTCATCGCACGGCTCTGCAAACCATTATCCAGCCAGCTTTTACATTGTCCGTATACATTATTCTTCCATTCCTTATGATCTTCCAAAACCCATTGTTTAAGCCAGGGTTCATAATCCTGCAATGGGAAATACCAGTGTTTGGTGGTTCTTTTTACGGGCACCGCATCACTGAGCATACTCCGGGGGTTAACCAACTGCTCAGGACTTAGGGAAGAACCACATTTTTCACACTGATCACCATACGCATTGGGGTTACCACATACGGGGCAGACGCCGGTAATATATCTATCGGCTAAAAATGTTTGGGCTTTTTCGTCGTAGTATTGTTCGGTTTCTTTTACCTCAAATAGTCCGTCATCATACAGTTTCTTAAAAAAAGCTGCCGCAGTTTCATGATGAACCGGGTTGCTGGTTCGGGAATAGATGTCGAAGGAAATGCCCATTTTTTCAAAGCTATCTTTTATAATAGCATGAAATTTATCCACGATCTGTTGCGGACTCACTCCTTCTTTCATAGCCCTGATCGTAATTGGCACGCCATGCTCATCGCTGCCTCCAACGAATTTGATATCCCGTTTTTGTGCCCTGTTATACCGCACGTATATGTCCGCCGGAATATAGCAGCCCGCTAAATGTCCAATGTGCAGGGGACCATTGGCATAAGGCAATGCCGCCGTAACCAATATTCTTTTATATTCTTTCATAATCTTTTAAAAAGGAATGCAAAAGTAACTCAATACCCCCACATCTTTAGTACGACCTTGCCGGGAGGACAATTTTACCCTTAACTTAGTGGGGGTACTCCTCCATCTATTTTGAAATATGAACCGCAAGCATTTTTTATCGTCCATACTCACTACCGGCGTGGCCCTTCCTGCTTTAGCTGCTTCCGTGGGCCATGGGCCAACAAAGATCCCGCCAAATCTCAAAACGGGAGATGTTATTGGTATTACCTCTCCTGCCGGGTATATTACTGTTGAAGAATTACAGCCCGCCATTCAACAAATGGAAAGCTGGGGGCTCAAAATAAAAATTGGCGACAGCATTGGTAAAAGGTATTTTAATTTTGGAGGAACGGATGCGGAACGGGCGCAGGACTTTCAGCGCATGATGGATGACCCTTCCGTAAAAGCGATAATGTGTGCCCGTGGTGGTTATGGCGCGATTAGGATTATTGACATGCTCGACTTTTCAGCATTCCTGAATAAACCTAAATGGATCATTGGCTTCAGCGATATTACCGTAATGCATTGCCATATTAACAGCAATTACAATATAGCTACGATCCATTCTAAAATGTGTAATAGTTTTCCTGAAGATTGGACCAAAGCAGAGCCCCAGCAAACGGCAACTATTTTGTCGATAAAACATGCTTTAATGGGTTCAAAAATGCAATACATTGCCGTACCTCATGAAAGGAACAGGGCAGGTATTGCTGAAGCAACCTTAGTTGGCGGTAACTTAAAAACCATCGAAACACTGACTGGTACCAGGTCCGAAATTAATACTACTGACAAATTCCTGTTCGTGGAAGATACGGGGGAATACCTGTATAGTGTTGACAGGATGTTCTGGAACCTTCAACGCACGGGGAAATTGTCGCAGTTAAAAGGTTTAATTATTGGTGGATTTAAAATAAAACCAGACGATCCGGGCGAAGAATTTGGGAAAACGGTGTATGACATCGTGTGGGAAAAAGTAAAAAACTATCAATACCCGGTATGCTTTGATTTTCCTGTTGGTCACCAAAAAAACAATTATGCATTAAAGTGCGGGCTGTTGCACCGCTTAAGCGTAACGGCTGGCGAAGCAAAACTGCAGGAGATATAGTAATAACACCAGGAAATTATATTGTAAACAAACTCCAGGTAACAACTTAGAAATTTACGTATGATCAAAATTCCCCCGTCATTAAAAAAAGGAGATACTATTGGCATCACGTGTCCGGCCGGCTTCATGGAAATGAAAAAGGTAAAAACCTGTATTGAGCGTTTGCAACAATGGGGATATACCGTTGAGGTTGGAAAGACCGTTGGGGGTAAATCAAAAACTTATTTTTCCGGTACCGATGAAGAACGGTTGACCGAATTCCAAAGGATGCTCGACGATGAAAATATTAAAGCAATATTATGCGCACGCGGCGGCTATGGTACAGGACGAATCATTGAAAAAATCGATTTTAAAAAATTCAGGAAACATCCCAAATGGATCATTGGATTTAGTGACATTACGATTTTGCATTGCCACATTTACTCCAACTTCAAAATAGCCACATTACATGCTCCGATGGCAGGAGCTTTCAACAATGGAGGGTTCAGAAGCAAGTATGTACAATCTTTGAAAAAAAAGCTGGAAGGGGAGGCTTTAAAGTATACATGTAAAGTAAACCCATTCAATATTCAGGGCAGCGCTTCAGGCGAACTGGTGGGTGGGAACCTGTCTTTGCTGGCACATGTAACCGGCACGTCGTCCGACATTAATACAGCAGGTAAAATTCTCTTTCTGGAAGAGGTCGGCGAGTATCTGTACAGCGCCGACCGCATGCTGTATCAATTAAAAAGGAGTGGAAAGTTACATCAACTGTCGGGACTGGTAGTGGGCGGATTTACCGATATGAAGGATACAGAACGGCCGTTTGGAAAAAGAATATTCGAAATCATCTATGACCTTGTAAAAGAATATGACTATCCGGTTTGCATGAATTTCCCGGTCAGCCATAACAAAGAAAATTATGCCCTGAGCGTGGGTGTAATGTATAAACTGAATGTAAGTCCGGCAAAGGTAATACTCGAAGAAAAAAAAGCGCTTTAAGATTCGCTGACGTTTAAAACAGGGTAAGACAAGCCATTACTCCACACTATATAGTAAACAGGTATTACACGTGGTTTTTGGGATAGTCAAAAAACCAAAACTTCTTTTTTGCGTGTCTGAAATCCTTCCAGGATTGAATATCGGTTCTAATGGCAAATACTCCCGTGGTAGGTACACTATCCACCCGTATCTCATCCGTAAGGAGATTTACAAAATCTGTAATGCCGGGGTTATGAGAAAAAACCGCAAGGTGCATAAGCGTATCAGGTACCTTCTCCAAGACCTCGTAAAACGATTCTGTTTCAGGCAGGTATAATTCTGGCCTGAGCAAAAGGGCACTTTCGTGGAACCCATATACTTCACTAAAAAAAACAGCAGTCTTTTTGGCTCTTTTGGCAGGGCTGGAAATAAAGGAGTCAAGGGGAACCTTTCTGTTCAATAGGTATTTTGCCATTTCCCGGGCGTCTTTCTTGCCCCTTTCGTTAAGAGAACGATCGAAGTCGCTTACCGATGCATTGTCCCAACTGCTTTTAGCATGACGAACGAATAACACAGACCTCATCTATTCTCATCGTTTTAGGAGAAACCAATCATTCAACAGATTAGCAAAATAAGAGAAAACTGGAAAGGGTAAACGAAAAACAGTACTTCCTTTTAACTCACAGAGAAAACAGCATAGGAAATGCAGGATCTAAAAACGGGTGCAAAAAAACATTGCCTAATTAAAGCAAAAACTAAGCCAACAATCGACCTAATAGCCTCTAATGTTCTTACCTTCCATGAAATTTATAAACGACTTATTCACAACCTTGTTGCCGCCCGCGGTTGGATAGTCGCCCGTAAAATACCAGTCGCCCGTGTTGGTGGGGCAGGATTCGTGAAGATCTTCAATTGTTTGATAAATTACATCTACCTGCATAGCAACGTCGGACGGTGTAATTAACGCTGCTATTTTCTTTGATATTTCTTCGGCTGTAAAGGGTTTATATATTCCCTGTACCACGTTTTGCGTGTGCAATTGATTGTTTCTTTCCAGTTCACGGCATGTATTATACAAATCCTGCAGCAGGTATTCCATCTTCCGTTCCTTCAGCAACTCTATCGCAGCCTGAAAAGCGATAAAGTCCTTCATTTTGCTCATGTCGATACCATAGCAGTCGGGGTAACGGATTTGCGGCGCCGAAGAAACGATGATGACCCTTTTGGGCTCAAGCCTCGACAGCATTTTTATGATGCTTTCTCTTAGGGTGGTTCCCCTGACGATGGAGTCGTCAATTACCACAACCGTGTCAACGCTCTTTCTTATTGATCCGTAAGTAATGTCGTATACGTGCTGCACCAGTTCATTACGGCTCACGTCTTCCGTAATAAAAGTGCGCATTTTAACGTCTTTATTCGCGATTTTTTCCACCCGAATACGACGGCCAATCATTTCGGCAAGCTTTTCCTCATCGAAATCCTTACCCCATGAGGTTATCCTTTGAACCTTAATCTTATTCAGGTAATCCTCCATTCCCTTTAACAACCCATAAAAAGCCACTTCGGCCGTGTTCGGAATAAAAGAAAAAACAGTGTTTTTAAGATCGTAATCGATGGCCTTTAATACATGATTGCTTAAATGGTTACCCAGGGCGGTTCGTTCCCTGTAAATTTTCTCGTCATTCCCGCGCGAAAAATAAATCCTTTCAAAGCTGCATGCCTTTCTTTCCTGTGGCTCAATCACCTGTTCAACCTGGTAGCTGCCGTCTGCCTTAACGATCAGTGCATGTCCGGGCATCAATTCATGTACATCTTTTTCATCCACATTAAATGTGGTTCGAATTGCAGCCCTTTCCGAGGCGGCTACAACAACATCTTCACTTATATAATAATAAGATGGACGTATGCCATGCGCATCCCGCATTACAAAGCTATCGCCATTGCCAATCAACCCGCCCACATGATACCCGCCATCAAATAGCCGGGCAGATTTCTTCAACACATTTACAATATCAAGGTTCCCGGGATGCAGCTCATCTTCTTTAACCAGAAAATGATGCACTACTTCCATCATAGCAGCCAAGTCGCTTTGCTTTTGAAACACACCGGGTTCAATATTCACTAACGCAAAGAGCTCCTCGGTATTTACAAGATTGAAATTGCCCGCTAATGCCAGGTTTAAGACGGGAACGGTATGGCATTTAATAAAGGGATGGCAAAACTCGGCGTTGTTGCGTCCCTGCGTGCCATAACGCAAATGCCCTAACAGCAACTCTCCCAGGAACCGAACATTGCCTTTCATTAATCCCGGGTGCTTTTTTATTTCGGGTTGATACTTTTCCAGTTCCAGTATTTCCTCCGAAATCTGGTGAAAAATATCGGCAATAGCCATTGTTTGGATACTCCGGATGCGATGCATGAAGGGATAACCTGGTTCCGTATCTAATTTTACCGCGGCCACCCCGGCGCCATCCTGCCCCCGGTTGTGCTGCTTTTCCATAAGCAGGTAGAGCTTGTTAAGCCCATACATAACCGTACCGTATTGTTGCAGGTAATAAGAAAAGGGTTTTCTTAACCTAATAAATGCCAGTCCGCATTCATGTTTTATAGGATCACTCATGAAGATTTTTAAGAAGCCGCAAATGTACGTTGTTTTAGGCTAAAGAACAGGTATGATGCAAAAAGGGATGAGTAATATTCACCGGGCAAATTGTGCAACATCTCCGGATAACACAAGCATACACTATGCCGGGGTTAAATTTAACTTTTCTATAGCGGGGCAAAGCCCGAAACCCGTTCATCGTAATGTTCAAGAGTGCCGTTCAAGAGGGTAATAACGAAATTTACGGCGGTACATGGAAAACACATCACGAAAGCCAGCGGTTCGGGCTTGATCAGACTTGAGGATATGATCCTCAAAAAGTCAAAGACCCATTCAGAAAAAAACAATTCAAATAGCTGCTGTAGATTACCTTTACCGCACTGATATTTTTTAGCTTAAATATTTTTTTTTGGGGGGCATTAAACAATTAGCCGGACAAACTTTATGGTATGGAGTAAGTAGCATTGTTGCGAGACTCCTGAATTACATTCTTACCCCCTACCTCACCCTGAAATTAAGTGGCGCGAATTATGGCGATATGACACTTATATACGCTGCCATTCCTTTTTTAAACATATTATTTTCTTACGGACTTGAAACCGGCTTTTTTCGTTTCAGCCAAAGAGAAGAATACAAAAAAGACTTGTACAACACTTCCAATGTTTCAATAATTACCACTACTGTAATACTTACCGCTATACTTTTAATGTTTACCGGCCCTATATCGCAGATCATTAGTGTAGCTGACCACCCGGAATACGTAACCATTGCCATTTTGATTGTAGCATTTGACAGTCTCTCCGTTATTCCATTCGCTAAACTAAGACAGGATGGACGCCCTTTGAAATACGCCTTTGTGCGTATTACAGGAGTACTGTTGTATATAGGCGTTTTGTATTTCTTTCTTTCCATCAGCCCCAAACTGGCCGCTGCCAATCCCAATAGTGTGTTTGCTTTATTAAGTAATAAGCACCTGGGCATTACTTTTGTTATTTTGGCCAATCTTATTCAATCCGCTTTTACATTGCTGCTCCTGTGGAAAGAGTTTAAAGCGTTTCGCTGGCAGTTTAACCTAAGATTATGGAAAGAGCTCATGGTGTATTCCCTCCCGATGCTCATAGTAGGTTTGGGTGGCATGGTTAACGAAACGATTGACCGCCTGATGTTGGGTTGGCAGGGTGTACCCAAAAACGAAATAGGCGCTTACGGCGCCTGTTATAAATTGGCGATACTGATCACCGTTTTTATACAGGCGTTCCGCATGGGGGCCGAACCTTTTTTCTTTAAGCAGTATACCGGTGAAAACCCCCAGCGTTTGTATGCGAGGGTTATGAAATTTTTTGTGATCATTATCTGCATTATGTTTTTATTTGTTGCGCTCTACCTGGAGCTATGGAAACATTTTATCCAGAACCCCGATTTTTGGGCAGGCTTAAAAGTGGTACCCATTCTTTTACTTGCCAATATGTTTCTTGGCATTTATTACAACCTGGCCGTATGGTATAAAGTAACCAATAAAACCAGCGCAGGCGCCTGGATTACTATTGGCGGCGCATTGATCACCATTCTTATTAATTATATATTTATTCCCCGGTTTGGTTACATGGCCAGCGCATGGGCTACGTTTTTTTGCTATTTCAGTATGATGGCGGCCTGTTATGTATGGGGACAAAAAGAATACCCCATTCCATACGCATGGAAAAAGCTGACAGCATATATTATTATTGTTGTTGTTTTATTTTACATACATAAGTTGCTTTCCGGCGCATGGCAAAATGCCACTTTTAATTACGTACTCGCATCTATGCTACTCGGGGCATTTGTTGTTTTTGTTGTGAGAATCGAAAAAAATGAATTTCAAAAACTTCCGGTAGTTGGCAGGTTCATAAAATAACAAGTATGTACTTCTACATTAAAGCGCTCCATATTATTTTTATTGTTACCTGGTTCAGTGGTATGTTTTATATAGTGCGACTGTTTATTTATAACACCGAGGCGGCAGAAAAAGTTGAACCGGAAAGCAGCATTTTGCGAAAACAATACGCCATCATGATAAAAAAATTATGGCTGGCTATTACATGGCCATCCGCCGTGCTCACCTTTATTTTTGGCGTATGGATGCTATATATGTTCGGCTCTTTGCCAGGCTGGCTGATGATTAAACTTTGTTTTGTGCTTGGCTTGTATGGATATCACTTTTCGTTACAACATATTTACACCCAGCAAATGAAAGGTGTTTTTAGATGGACGTCTCAGCAGCTAAGAATCTGGAACGAAGTGGCGACTATTTTTTTAGTGGCGATTGTGATGCTGGTCACGGTTAAACAAAACCTGAGCTGGATATGGGGACTGCTGGGGCTCGTAGGGTTTATCGTAATTTTAATGGGCGCCGTAAGAATTTACAAACTGGTAAGAGACGCTCATCATTAATGATAAGCTAATATTTGCCGGCGGTTCACTTAATCAATTTTTACATATCACTTTGTATAAAAGAAGAAGGGAGCACGACTGCTCCCCTCGATCCCTAATCCCTAAACCCTGGAAAAAATTTTTATGCTAAACTTACTGACTGATCTTGTTTATGATTGACAATACGATATCAACTTTCGTTGCCTCTATACATACGTTAATTTTCAGAAACTGTGCCAAATTACAAAGATGTGGGTAACTGAAAATTCTTTTTCTGTTAATATTTTTTTTATACCCGGTTTGAGGTATATCTAAATGGTCTCTGTGCTCCCTGTTTTTCATTTGATTAATTATTGTGTAAGTGAGTAAACGATATTGTTATCTCGATGGGGAAAATATTCCCGCATGCTAAAAATCATACTTGTTGAATTACCGATTACTGATATGGGTAATCGAAATCTTTTTTCCCTCCTGCCTTACAGCAACTACTGCTTTCTTTGTTTTTGTTGTTGGTATTCCGGTTTTGATAGCGGTTCAATCATGAGCAGCCCGCCCGAACCAGAAGAACAATAAGCCGCCGGATCACTGATATTTCTGTAACTTTGCCAACATTTTTTTGGTGGCATATGGCAATAAAATATAAAGAATTCACAGGATTAAACCTCCCGGCAATAGAGCACGAAATATTATTAAAATGGGCTGAAGAACAGGCGTTTGAGAAAAGTGTATCCTTAAGAAAAGGAGCAAAGCCTTTTGTATTTTATGAAGGACCGCCAAGCGCTAACGGCATGCCAGGCATTCACCATGTTATTTCGCGCACCCTGAAGGATCTTGTTTGCCGATATAAAACCATGAAAGGCTACCAGGTAAAGCGTAAAGCAGGTTGGGATACCCATGGATTGCCCGTTGAACTCGGCGTTGAAAAGATGCTGGGTATCACGAAGGAAGATATAGGCAAAAAAATATCTGTTGAGGACTATAACGCCACCTGCCGCAAGGAGGTGTTGAGATACAAAGACAAATGGGATGAACTAACCAATAAAATGGGCTATTGGGTAGATCTGTCAAATCCCTACATCACATTTGAAAATAATTATATTGAAACGCTCTGGTGGGCGCTGAAAGAATTATACAAGAAAGAACTGCTCTACGAAAGTGTAAGCATTCAGCCTTATTCTCCCGCTGCCGGTACCGGATTAAGTTCTCATGAGCTTAACCAGCCCGGTACCTATAAAATGGTAAAGGATACTTCGGCAGTGGTGATGTTTAATGCGGTAAGAAATGAAAAAAGTGATTTTTTATTTAATGCTGCGCAGGATGATCAGGTTTTCTTCCTGGCCTGGACCACCACACCGTGGACATTGCCTTCGAACCTTGGGCTTACCGTAGGCGCTAATATTGATTATGTTTTAATAAAAACATTTAACCCCTATACGCATTTGCCTATCAATGTTGTTCTTGCCAAAACATTGGTGAACCAATATTTTAAACCTGAAGAGGAAGGCGCCAATTTAGAAAGCTATTCGGCTGAAGCTAAGACCTTCCCGTGGAAAATTCTGGCAAATTTCAAAGGAAAGGAACTGGAAGGTTTGCAATACGAGCAACTGCTGCCCTTTGAAGCCAACTCACCTGGAAAGATAGAAGAGATTACACCGGGCGCAAAACCATTTCATATTTTAATTGGTGATTTTGTTACTACGGAAGACGGTACCGGCATCGTGCACACCGCCCCGGCATTTGGTGCGGATGACTTTAGAGTAGCTAAAAAATACAATATTGGGATACTGACCATGGTTGACAAAATGGGCAAATTTGTGGATGGATTAGGGGAATTCAGCGGTCGTTATGTGAAAAACTACAAAGACGAGAAAGATTATACAGATGTAAATGTTGACATCTGTGTGAAGCTGAAAAAGGAAAACCGGGCTTTTAAGATCGAGAAATACGAACACAACTACCCCCACTGCTGGCGCACAGATAAACCCATTTTATATTATCCTTTAGATGCCTGGTTTATAAAAACGACGGCTTTAAAAGATAGAATGGTGGAGTTGAACAAAACGATTAACTGGAAACCCAAATCAACCGGGGAAGGCCGCTTTGGCAACTGGCTCGAAAATATGGTAGACTGGAACCTAAGCAGGAGCCGTTATTGGGGTACGCCACTACCCGTTTGGAAGTCGGAAGATGGAACTGAACAAATATGCATTGGATCCATAGCTGAACTAAACACCGAAATTAAAAGGGCCAATGAAGTATTGGGTGAGGAGGTGAACCAGCATTATTTACATAATGGTATACTCGACCTGCATAAGCCCTATGTGGATGAGGTGATACTGGCAAGCAAAACCGGCAAGCTCATGAAACGGGTACCCGACCTGGTGGATGTTTGGTTCGACAGTGGCGCCATGCCCTATGCACAATGGCATTTCCCGTTTGAAAACAAGGAAATATTCGCACAGAATTATCCCGCCGATTTTATTGCGGAAGGAGTTGACCAAACCCGGGGCTGGTTTTATACACTTCATGCATTAGGAAGCTTATTAAAGGAATCTGTTCATGAAGAATTAAGAAAATCCGGTATTGAAATCAGTAATGAAAAATACCCGGGGTTAGCTTATAAAACCTGTGTTTCCAACGGTCTGGTACTCGATAAGAACGGCAACAAAATGAGCAAGCGGCTGGGCAATGTAGTAGATCCGTTCAGCACCATCGAACAATTTGGCGCAGACGCCACAAGGTGGTACCTTATTACGAACGCATCCCCGTGGGACAGCTTAAAATTTGATCTCCAGGGAATTAAAGAAGTACAACGCAAGTTTTTTGGCACTTTATATAATACCTACCAGTTCTTTGTTTTATACGCCAATGTAGACGGGTTTGCATTTAAGGAAGATTATGTTCCGCTGAACGAACGCCCCGAAATAGATCGCTGGATACTTTCTTCCTTAAACAGCTTAAAGAAGAAGGTAAATGATTATATGAACGACTATGAACCCACGCATGCCGGAAGGGCTATTGAAGATTTTGTAGATGAGCATTTAAGCAACTGGTACGTGCGGTTATGCCGCCGTCGCTTTTGGAAGGGCGAATATGAGCACGACAAAATTTGCGCTTACCAAACCCTGTATGAATGTTTGGAAACCATACTTCAACTCATGGCGCCTATAGCTCCGTTTTTCTGTGATGCTTTATTCCATAACCTCAATATCGTGTCAGTTCGTCATAATGCGGCATCTGTACATCATACTGTATTCCCTGAAGCCGATGTAAATGCAATAGACGATGCTCTTGAAGAACGAATGCAACTGGCCCAGGATATTTCTTCCTTAATACTGTCCCTTCGTAAAAAAGTAAATATTAAAGTTCGCCAACCCTTGCAAAAAGCGCTTATTCCGGTGCTAAACGAGCAAATGAAACGGCAAATATCCAAAATAGAGGACCTAGTCAAAAACGAAGTCAACATTAAAAAAATTGAATATATATCAGAAACTAACGGCTTTATCAGCAAAAAGATAAAACCCAATTTTGTAGCGCTCGGCAAAAAATTAGGAGCGAAAATGAAAGCCGTAACTGCGGCTTTAGCCAAATTTACCCAGGAAGACATAGCCACGATAGAAACCAATGGAGTGTACACCATTATTACTGGTGAAGAACAAATTCCGATTCAACTGGCGGAGGTAGAAATACAGAGCGAAGATGTTCCCGGCTGGATAGTGGCTAATAAAGGGCGGCTTACCGTAGCCCTTGATGTTACCCTTACACCGGAACTGGAAAATGAGGGCAATGCGCGGGAGATCGTTAACCGTATTCAGAAGATTAGAAAAGACAGCGGCTATGAACTTACCGACAGGATTTTGGTAAAACTGTCGGAAAATACTGCGCTTAAACCGTCTATCACTGAATTTAATACATATATTTGCGCGGAAATTTTGGCAGATAAATTGGAATGGGATACTGATATTTCGAATGGCATGGAGATTGAAATCAATGACATACCCTTAAAAATTTTAGTGACAAAAAAAGTATAAACGCATGGCAACCAACAAAAAAGCAGCAAAGAAAGCAGTCGCCGGTAAGGCAAAACCCGCCAAGGCGACACCTAAAAAACTGGCGAAACCTGCAAAGCCTGCACCAAAGAAGGTTGTAAAACCGGCGAAAGTGGTTAAACCGGCCAAACCGGTGGCTAAAAAGCCAGTTGCCAGGCCCGTTAAAAAAGTTGAACCTAAAAAGGCAGCGCCGGCCAAAGGAAAGGCAAAAGCTATTGCGCCTGTAAAAAAGGCAGCTAAGCCCGTTAAAGCCGGAGTTGCGAAAAAAGCAAAAAAAGAAGCGCCCACTGTGGTGGTAAAACACGTTCAAACAAAAGTGGAGCAAGCCAAAAAAGTAATCAAAACACCGATGAAAACCGAAAAACCAAAAGCAAAACAGCCTGTTGTTATCCCAAAATTAAGTACGAGTAATTCCAGAAAATACGAACCTGAGTTTACGCAATCTGTACTTGATCAACCCCAGGCGCAACACAATGGACCTACTATGAAGTACAGCGATTCTGAGTTAGTTGAATTTAGAGAATTGATATTACGCAAGTTAGAAGCGGCAAAAAAAGAATTAAACTATTTACAGGGACTTATTACCCGTAAAGACGATATGGGTGGAGATGAAAGCGAAAACAGGTATATGACCATGGAAGATGGCAGCATAAGCATGGAGCGGGAACAGCTAAGCCAAATGGCAAGCCGCCAGATCCAATACATCGATCACCTGGAAAAAGCGATGATGCGTATTGAAAATAAGACCTATGGCATTTGCCGTATAACAGGTAAACTGATCGATAAAGCAAGATTACGTGCCGTACCTCACGCCACGCTAAGCATTGAAGCAAAAATGGGATACGCCAGGAATCCACAGATACAATAATAATATTTTTCTCCTAGCTGATTGAACCGGGCGCTGTTGAAAAAACGCCCGGTTTTTTTATACTAACTGCCGTATTTATTTCATTAAAGAACAAACAAATGCAAACAAAACTTTTTCTGCTGATGTTGGTTACCATTATTACAGGTTCCATACTCCCCATGCAGGCAGGTATTAATGCAAAACTTGGAAAATTATCCGGCGGGGCAGTTATCGCGGCTTTTATTTCGTTTGTAGTGGGTACCGTGGCGCTTGCCATTTATATCCTGCTTACCCGCAAGCATACTATTCAATGGAGCGGACTGCAAACGGCGCCGGTTTGGCTTTTTGCAGGCGGGTTGATCGGGGCCTTTTATGTGGCAGTCATTACTTTTATTGTACCCATGCTGGGCGGCGCCTTAACCTTTGGGCTTATTATAGCAGGGCAATTGCTGGCCGCGATAGCCCTTGACCATTTTGGATGGTTGGGGATGACAGTAAAGGAGATAAGTGCCGGCAGGATAATAGGAGCCATTCTATTAATAATGGGAGTTATACTAATCAGAAAGTATTAGTGAACCA
>CAYMKT010000034.1:0-30525 GCA_964391065.1 uncultured Terrimonas sp.
GTTTCATCGAAAAGATCTGTAATGCAGACCCTTCCTTCGTCAGGGTGACAGGCATGTTCTATTCGTGATTAGCTAAATGCAGCAACTTTCTCCCGGATAACATGCCCTGGTCAATGTTGCCGGTTATTTCCCCTGCGAGGGCGTGCTTACCACAGCCCCCTTCACAAAGCGGATCATCGCGCTGCTGCCTTCGGTACTTACCAACCTGGCTTCATAACGTTGTCCGCCTACGTACGCTACCATAAAAGATGTGTTCGGCGGAATTGATCCCAGGTTTTCAGCCACCATTACCAGTTCATTGCTATCCTGCAGTTCGGTTACGGGTATTTTTACCACAAAAGGTTTGTCGGTCAGAAAAATATGCTGGAAGATGAGTTTTTCATTCAGAAACAGCGTGATCGAATCGCCATCAATCTCCGCATTGTCATAAAAATTCAGTTCAATAACATCTCCAACTACCGGAATTTCCAGCATTGGAATTTTCTGGCGCTGCGAAAACTTCTGTTCGATGGTTAGCGGCTGCAGCAGGGCAACAGGTTGGCGAGGTTTTGCAATCGCCAGCGTTTCGGGCGCGGGTATCGGTTCGGCAATCGCAATAGGCTTATCGGTAATTACAGGCGCCGGGTGTCGTGCAATTCTATCCACACTGTCAATAATAAAATGATCATTGGCGCCGGCAGTATAATTTTCAACTACAAAATCCCATTCATCATAGAAGTAGGGTTTGCTGGTTTTATCAAGATGCACTTGGCCTTTGGATTTATTTTCATCATCACGCGCAGCCACCGCTCCATCTAACTTCATAACCCCGCCACCCGGGCAATTAAAATCTGCCTGCGACAGCAACGCCATTTTGCCAGGGGAAGCCAATCCTCTCCTGTTGCTTTTCTCTTCCAGTAATTCGTCGTCCCACCACACCGCTTCATTGTTTGGCCCATCAAAAAAGCCTTTGATGCTGTAGCGCCGATAATTGTCAGGCGATTGATAATAGTAAGCAGTGCCCGTAAGACTATCTCCCTTCTGAATAATTTTCAACTCCACTTTCTGGTTGTTGATCTTTCCATGCCAAATACCTGTAATCATCTGGGACTTACCAGGCATGATAAAGCAAAAAGTTACAAATGTTAATACACAACAGCGCAGGCTTAAATATTTCAAATGGAGTATTTTGAAGGTAACGTTGCCTGGTAGCTATTATTTTGCCACACTGCTTTTAGGAAAACGTTTTAACGAAATCTTGGATTTTATTCGGAAATTTACGCATGGCATATCCTAACAAAAAACTCATAGAAGCTTTGCGGCATACCGCCATCCGCCTGCGCAGTGGCGTACCCTACGCATGGGGTAACCATGGTGCATGCAACTGTGGTAATTTGTTACAGGTAGTTACGAGTTTAACCGGGGAAGAAATCCTGCGCTATGCGCACTCGGGTATTGGTGAATGGACCGAATTGGCTACGGAGTACTGCGGCATAACAGGGACGCCGGTTGACCTGATGGTTTCCAGCCTGCAGGATATTGGCCTCACGCCTACCGACATCCACAATTTGGAATACCTGGAAGATAAAGACGTGTTGCGCCGCCTTCCCGGTGGGTTTCGCTGGTTGAAAAGAAATGTAAGAGATGACGTGATTGTTTATTTTGAAACCTTCGCTAATTTGCTGGAAGAGAAATTAGCTGCGAGAGAGCTCAGGTTTAGCACTTATCTTTGCACCTCTTTACCGATGCCCTTATAACAGTAAACCGGTTGTATTTTAAATTGCATAGCCCCTTTCTTCCGGTATTTCAAAATATGGAAATGGATGAAAGACGGGCACTAAATGTTGGGCGGCAATTTTTGAGGAACCCGGAAGTTTTGTTAGGGCGGATTTGAATGTAAGATGAATTTAAATGTGCTGCTGGACGAGTATTTAAAAGATACCCGCATTTTTCAGATTGCGGACAGGATCGTATTGTCCAAACCCCAGCGACTTTATCTCAGGAACTTATATGGCAGCGCTTCCCAGTTTGTCTTTGCAAGTGTCTTTCGACACGATTTAGCCTCGCAGTTGAATCATGTAATAGTGATGAATGATGCGGAAGAAGCGGCTTATTTTCACAATTCGCTGGAGAATCTTACCAGCGCCCTCAATGTTTTTTACTTTCCCTCTTCTTTCAAAAACAGGAAGAACTACCGCCAGCTAAATGCCTCGCATGTGATGTTGCGAACGGAAATGCTCACGCGTTTTTCCATGGCAACCGGCAATAGGGTGGGCGCTATCGTTACGTATCCCGAAGCCTTATTTGAAAAAGTGGTATTGCCCAAAACATTATCCGGTAATATCATTCGAATTAAAGCAGGCGACAGTATTCATGTAAATGAATTATTGTCGCAGTTTGTGGATTATGGTTTTGAAAGGACAGACTTTGTATATGAACCGGGACAGTTTGCACTCCGCGGTGGCATACTCGATATCTATTCTTTCGGCAATGAAAAGCCCTACCGCGTTGAATTATTTGGCAATGATGTGGACTCCATCCGGATATTCGACCCGGAAACGCAGTTAAGTGAAAGAAAATTATTACAGGTAACCATTATTCCCAATGTAGAAACGCAGTTTGATTCGGGAGAGAAAGTTTCGTTGTTAGAGTTCCTTCCTGAAAATACTGTGATGTGGGTACAGGATTGGGATGTGGTAAAAGAAAAGCTGCATGTGCAGGAAGAAGACCTGGAAATTTTCTTTCGCATGCAGGACAGCAGCGTCAAGCCTCAATACGATGAGGATAACGATAATTTAGAAAAGAGGGACGTGAGTGGCGACGATTTTGTATCCGCCACTATAATTGAAGAGCAACTTCAGCACCGGCATATCGTTGAGTTTGGTCACACGCCTCATTTTGGTGGAATGGAAATGGCTTTCAACAGCAAAGAACAACCGGCCTTCAACCGGCAGTTTGATATGCTCATTAAAGACCTGAAAAGTTGGGAAGCAAAAAAATACGCCATCTATTTGTTTGCAGATAATCCCCGGCAACTCGAAAGACTGCACAGCATATTTACCGACCTTAAGGCGGAGATACCATTCACTCCCGTTCCCGTTTCAATTAATGCGGGGTTTATTGAACACGACTTAAAAATCGTTTGCTATACCGATCACCAGGTATTTCAGCGCTACCATAAATACCGCGTGAAGCAGGCCTACAATAAAAACAAAGCGCTTACGCTACGCTCGCTTCGCGAGTTGCAACCCGGCGATTACGTTACCCATATTGATCATGGCGTTGGCATATACAGTGGCTTGCAAAAACTTGAGGTAAATGGAAAATTACAGGAAGCAGTGCGTATTATTTATAAGGACACGGATATCTTATATGTCAATATTAATTCTCTTCATAAAATAGCCAAGTACACCGGGAAGGAGGGAAGCGTACCGAAGGTAAACAAGCTGGGTAGTGATGTTTGGCAGCGACTGAAAGAAAAGACAAAGGCGAAGGTGAAGGAAATTGCTTTCGATTTGATTAAGCTTTATGCCCAGCGAAAAGCGCAGCAGGGGTTTGCTCATAGTGCGGATAATTATATGCAAACCGAATTGGAGGCATCTTTTGTATATGAAGACACGCCCGACCAGAGTAAGTCGTCGGCCGATGTAAAAAAAGACATGCAGGAACCCACTCCCATGGACCGGCTGGTATGTGGCGATGTGGGTTTTGGTAAAACGGAAATAGCCATACGCGCCGCGTTTAAAACCTGCTGCGATAATAAACAGGCTGCCGTACTGGTGCCTACCACCATCCTGGCTTTCCAGCATTACAAAACCTTTAAAGAAAGGCTCAGCGATTTCCCGGTAACGGTAGATTATATTAACCGCTTTAAATCGTCTAAAGAAAAAAAGGAAACGCTCAAACTACTGGAAGAAGGAAAAATTGATATCATTATAGGCACTCATGCCCTGGTGGGTAAAGAAGTGAAGTTTAAAGACCTGGGACTGCTGGTTATAGATGAAGAACAGAAATTTGGGGTGGGTCATAAGGAAAAGATCAAAACGCTCAAAACCACCGTGGACTGCCTTACACTAACGGCAACGCCTATACCAAGAACGCTCCAGTTCAGCTTAATGGGTGCGAGAGACTTAAGCATCATCAATACCCCGCCGCCTAACCGGCAGCCCATACAAACGGAAGTGCAGGTATTTAATGAAGACAGCATCCGCGATGCGATATATTATGAAACGGAAAGGGGCGGCCAGGTTTTCTTCATTCATAACCGGGTATTGGGTTTGAGTGAGATGGCAGCAATCATTCAGGGCTTATGCCCAGATTTAAGCATTGGTGTAGCACACGGGCAATTGGAAGGGCATATCCTCGAAGAAAGAATTCTCGATTTTATTGAACACCGGTACGATGTACTGCTGTGTACCAACATCGTAGAAAGTGGGGTTGACATTCCCAATGTAAATACCATCATCGTTAACAATGCACATCAATTTGGATTAAGCGACCTTCACCAGTTGCGCGGGCGGGTAGGCAGGAGTAACAAAAAAGCCTTCTGCTATTTATTGGCGCCTCCTATGAGTACCTTGCCTAATGATTCACGCAAACGTCTCCAAACCCTGGAACAGCATAGTGAATTAGGCAGCGGGTTCCAGATTGCCATGCGCGACCTGGACATACGCGGAGCCGGTAATTTACTGGGTGGCGAACAAAGCGGGTTTATGGCTGAAATTGGTTTCGAAATGTACCAGAAAATATTGGATGAAGCCATCCGGGAACTGAAACGCACTTCTTTCAGAGAGGTGTTTAAAGAAGAAATCCGGCAGCAGGAAGATTATGTGCATGATTGCACCATTGATACCGACCTTGAAATACTGATACCCGATGCGTATGTTGAAAGCATCAATGAAAGACTCTCTCTATACACGCGGTTAGACAACTCAGAAAGCGAAGAACAATTGCAGGAATTTCACACAGAAATGGCCGACAGGTTCGGCCCCATTCCGCAGGAGGTAGAAGATTTGTTTATTACCGTTCGCTGCCGGAGAATGGCGGTAGACCTTGGTTTTGAGAAAATGGTGTTGAAGGAAGACCGGTTAAGGTGCTATTTCGTGAATAACCCCGACTCGCCCTATTTTGAATCGGAAACTTTTACTAAAATGCTCACGTTTGTACAAACCCGTACGAACAAAGCGCGGCTTAAACAAACCGGCAGAAATTTTCTTCTCGTTCACGACGACATCAAAGGAATGCAGCAGTTGTATCATTTTCTTTTCAAGCTGCATAGCTATGTAAAAGACAAGTCCGTTGCAGTTTGAGAGAAGACTTATCAGCACAGATATTTCATAATTCCTGCGATTTGATTTATATTTCCATACTAAACCCCTCACATATGGAACAGGAAAAATCTTTTCTCGGAACAGAAGAACAACCCGTTATTGCCCCAACAAGCGACGAAAAAACCATGGCGATACTTTCACACATTCTCACTTTAGCAGTTGGTTTTCTTGCTCCGCTGGTTATTTTTCTGATTAAGAAAGACGAATCAAATTTTGTTACCCGGCATGCAAAAGAATCGCTCAATTTTCAGATTACACTAACGTTGGTCTGCATTGGTTTATTCATTACAATAGTTGGTATTTTACTGTTGTGGATTGTAGGCATATTAGCCATTATATTGATCATTATTGCAACGATCAGGGCTAGCGAAGGCAAGATATACCGCTATCCGTTCACGTTGAGATTGATTAAATAACCGGTGATAATATGCTTATGCTTCCAGGAAAAAAGCTAGCCTCACGATTTAGTCCGGCTTTTTCCTGCTGTTATTTTATCAATGTAACCGCTCCTTTTTTGGTTACCATATTCCCCAGGTAATCTTTTCCTTCAATCAACCACACATAGCTGCCCGTGGTTTGAGGTATGCCATTAAATGTGCCATCCCAACCATTCAAGGGATCAGTTGACGAATACATCAATTGTCCGTAACGGTTGAATATTTTGAAATAATGTATGACAGACATACCCACTGCCGTAAACCGGAAAACATCATTTTTATGATCGCCATTGGGTGTAAAAGCGTTGGGAACATAAAACTCCGGCCCCTTATAGGCTTTAATAAACATTGTATCTGAAGTGGGACAGCCCGCCACTGAACTTACGGTAACCACATACCCTGTGCTTTGTTGAACAGTTGCAACAGGATTGGCAATATGTGCATCGCTTAAGCCTGTTGAAGGCCACCATTGATAAAAGTCGCCGCCCGCTGCCTGTAGTTGGATAGGCTGCCCTATGGCAACAGTTGTATCATTCCCGGCGAATGCGCTGGTAGCTAAAATAGCCACTTCCTGCTGCAGCGTGTCCGAAGGGCAACCGCCCGGCGCCAGGGCGTAAACATGCACGGTATAGGTTCCTCCATTACTATAGCTATGTGTTACCGATGCGGTGTTGGCTGTTGTTCCATCTCCTAAATCCCAATGCCATTGTGCTATGGGCAGTGTGGGGTTGTTGTTTGTCGCCACAAAAAGAACAGGTTCGTTCTTGCAGGCATCGGCCGCATCCTGCATGGTAATATCTGCATGCTGCTGTATGTCAACCTGTTTTTCGGTCCTTTCGGATACACAGCCTTCCTTTGTTTTTACCAGGAGGGAAACCGTGTTGTTTCCTTGTGGCAACTGCTGTTCGAACGGTGACGCGGGGTTTTTAACGGAGTTTCCATTTACGATCCAGTCCCATTCATTCACTGTGCCGTATTCAACTGTGGATTGGTCATTGAATGGTATGAGTTTGTTATCGCAGTAAGGCGGATCTTTAAAGTCAAAATCCGCCACGGGCTTTGAACCTGCCACTACTACCTGCTGAAATGTATCTGATACGCAGCCATTATTGCCTAAAATATTAAGACTGACCGTGTAATTGCCCGGACTGGGATACTGGTGTGCTCCCGGGTTTTGTAGAGTATCTGTAGTGCCATCGCCAAAGTCCCAGAACCATTTATCAATCTTGCCAAAAGAAGTGGAGCTGTCGCGAAAAATAACCGGCTCGGGATAGCAGGTAATCTGGTCATCTGGAATCGAAAAGAATGCATTAAGCGAGGTGCAGAAACGTTGGTGATTGGTTGCTCCGCCGGTTGCCCCCGAAAATCCCCAAAACACCAGGGGATCATTGTTAAAAACATTTTGTACCAGGTCAATATTAGCGTGCGTTCTTTCCCTGCCATCCATATATACCGTCATCATAGTGACTGCCGGATCCCAAACCACACGTATTATGTGCCACTGGCAGTCTTCAATATTATTATTGTTTTCCAATGCGGTTACCTGGCCGGCAATATTGTTGACGCTGTTATGGTTTAAATCTCCGTTCAGGTGAATGGAGATATGATCGTAGGCCGGGTCTCCAAAATCCTGGTTCTGATAGGTATCAATAGCAACCGCTACAGAAGGCGACACCCCTTCAATGCCCAGTCCCTGCCCCGCGGAACCTATGCTGGTGCTGATGGGCTGTAAAACAAATGCAATACCATCTGCTCCGTCTGCATCACGGCAGCCAAGGAATACGTTGAAATGATAATCGAATGGTTGCCTTAAATCAATTTTATTGATATTCCAAACCGATCCCGATTGATTGTTGAGATCGTTGGTTATGGTGTAGCAATTACAATCTTCCTGAACTGCGTTCCCGTTGAGGTGATAGGGATTATCGGTTTGTGCCTGCAAAAAATGATTGCCGGATACCAGGCAAAGTATCAGCACGAGGAAAGAGCGACCAGGGTGATTATCCATCAATTGCCGGAGATTGCACAATGTTGTCTTTGTTTTAGCTCACACTTTAAAAATCCTTCGTTCAATACACACGCATTCAGGGTAGATGCTGCGTATTTATTTTCCTGTAAAAAATCGCGAGTCGGTAAAAATAAAGGTATTCGTTTAAATTGCATACTGTAACCATCCACGATTCATTTATTCAGTATGCCGAACTATCTAGTAAGAAATATAGCTGTTGTTAATGAAAATGCCATTGTTGTTTCCGATGTTCTGATCAGGAATGGTCGGATTGAAAAGATTGCCGATTCCATCCAAACCACTCTGGCGGTTACAGAGATTAATGGAGAGGGAAAATACCTGATGCCGGGGGCAATTGACGACCAGGTGCATTTTCGGGAGCCGGGTTTAACCCACAAAGCCACTATTTATTCTGAAGCAAAGGCCGCAATTGCAGGGGGTGTTACCTCCTTTATGGAAATGCCTAATACCATTCCCAATGCGCTTACGGTTGAACTGCTCGAAGAGAAATATGAAATCGCCTCAAAAACGGCTTTAGCGAATTTTTCCTTTTTTATGGGTACCGCAAACAACAATGCCGATGAGGTACTGAAAGTGAACCAGTTAAAGGATAAAATTTGCGGAATAAAAATTTTCATGGGTTCCAGTACCGGCAACATGCTGGTAGACAATTATGTTACCCTGGATAAGCTGTTTCGAGAAAGCGAGTTATTGATCGCTACGCATTGTGAAGAAGAGAAGATCATTAAAGCGAATTACGATAAGCTGAAGTTGCAGAAACCTGTTTTAACGGCATCGGATCACCCTGTAATACGCAGTGAGGAGGCTTGTTTTGAATCGTCGCTCGCAGCGATACAATTTGCGAAAAAATACAACAGCAGGTTACATATACTGCATATCAGCACTGCGAAAGAATTGCAGCTTTTCAGCAACCTGCTGCCTTTAAAAGAAAAGCGAATCACAGCCGAGGTGTGCGTACATCACCTTCATTTTACTTCAGATGACTACGGGCAACTGGGATATCTTATTAAATGCAACCCGGCCATTAAAGCCCCTTTTAACAGGGAAGCCTTGTGGGATGCATTGCTCGATGACCGCCTCGATATAATTGCTACAGACCATGCACCGCATACCTTAGCCGAGAAAGGATATTCCAGGGATAAGGCTGGAAAACTTGTTGCGGAAAAAGACTTACAATACGAGCATGCGCACGCGGGCTTACCATTGGTGCAGCATCCTTTGCTGCTGATGTTGTATTATTACAAGCAGGGTCGCATCGGACTCGGGAAAATAGCGCAGAAAATGAGTCATGCCGTTGCCGATTGCTTCCGGATAACAGACAGGGGCTATATCCGGGAAGGATATTGGGCCGACCTTGTGATTGTTGACATGGATCAATCAAGCCGCGTAACCCCGCAGAACATTTTGTATCAATGCGGGTGGAGCCCTATGGAAGGATTTATATTTCCGGCAAGTATAACCCATACATTTGTTAACGGACATTTAGTGTATGAAAATTATGGAAAAGCAGTGTGGAATGAATCTTTTAAGGGCAGGAGATTAGCATTTGATCGGTAATACAAAAGGATAATGTCCGGTTAAAAAAGATAAGCGCGGATTTATACCAGGCATGCAAATAGACAAAACCACATACAACGACCTGTCGCTCTTCAGCAGTGAAGAAGAGTTCTCTATTTTTCATAAACTCAATTTTACGCGTACCAACGGTGGTAAGGAATGGTTGCGCTGGATGATGAATGAACCCTTTGGCGAAATACCTAAAATACTCGATACCCAAAGCATTGTACAGTTAATCCTGTCGAGATTAAACCGGTGGCCTTCCGAAGTGAGCAACGGCACTATGATGGTAATAGAAAGGTTTTACGATACGGCGCTGGACCCCATACCCCGGTCTGCAGATGTTTTTAATGTATGGATGTATAAAACGCTTCACAGCGTGGATTATGGACTGATCCGGTATTCGGTTATCCATTTCCGTGATTTTATTGTTGGGATGCACAGGCTTGCTGCGTTAATCGATGATCCGGCATCGCCTGCAAAACTGCAGTTGTTTGCTTCAAGAATAAGGTCGTTGCTGTTGCACCAGCAATTGCAGGAATTATTGAAAAAGGATAAGGGTGAAAAATTTTCAATAAAAGAAAACCTGTATTTCGGCCGTTTTTTCCAAACCAACTTTAAAACAAGGTTTAGCGAGTTGGCAGACATTTTTTACCAGTTGGATGCATGGCATTCCATGGCCATGGCGGTGCAGCATTTTGGCCTAACCTTCCCTGAATTTGTGGTTTCGGACGAACCGATTATTAAGGCCGAAAAAATATACCATATCCTTCTGCCCAACCCGGTGTCGTACGATATACAATTGTTGCCTAACAGTAACTTTCTTTTTCTTACCGGAGCCAATATGGCCGGCAAAAGTACTTTTATAAAATCATTGGGCGTAGCGGTATACCTGGCGCATTTGGGCATGGGTGTACCTGCGGGAAAGTTGCAACTATCGTTGTTCGATGGCATTTTGAGTAATATTAATGTAGCGGATAATATATCAAAGGGCGAAAGTTATTTCTTTAATGAAGTGCAACGTGTAAAAAATACGATCCTTACTATCAGCAATGGCAAAAAGTGGCTGGTGCTCATAGACGAATTGTTTAAAGGAACCAATGTGCAGGATGCCATGCGATGTTCCCTTGCGGTAATAAAAGGATTGATTCGCATCAGGGGTTCTTTATTTATTCTTTCCACCCATCTCTATGAAATTGGGGAAGAAATTCAAAACTATCCTACCATTTCCTTTAAATATTTTGAAACCAATATTACCAACGATAAGCTGGAATTTACCTACCAGTTAAAAGATGGTGTGAGCAATGACCGACTCGGCTACTTTATTTTGAAAAGCGAAAAAGTGGTGGAACTGCTTGAAAACCTATGATAGCTTCCTGGGCAAATTTTTAAAACTTAGGACAAGCCAGCTTTCTGCGGTTGGGATCCGAAGGCTTCCTTACATAAATCAATGAAATTTCATTTCCACCCCTGCTGTTGGATGCCGTGCGGAGCGAGGAGTTGTTAATATCATAGCTGTATCCCAGCCTAAAGCCCGAATACTCAAGCCCTATATAAGGAATAAATGCGTCGCCAAAGCGATACCATAATCCACCGTATAAATTCGTGGCTATGTCTTCATCATCACTTAAGCTAAAAGCCACTGCGCCACCCAAAACCGTTTCTGATGCTCCCGCCTGGTTTTGATAAATAAAACTGCCATGAAAAGTAGTCGTGCGCCCAATAGGAACATAGCCTCCGCCGTGTACCGTAAGTCTTTGATTAAGGATATAATTTCCACCCGTAAAAGATTCACTCGGGCGGTTGATATGGTAAGTGGAGGCGCCAATATAAAAATTGTTGTAACCATTGGTACTGCCGCTGTATAGCAATCCCGCATTCACATCAAAATAATTGATGGGGATATTATCATTCGGGTTGTTTACAAAATCTTCTCTTGTAGTTCCCGTAAAGCCATCAATCCGCAACATATCCTCAAAAGTGAGTTTCATGTGATCAAGCCTTTTATTGGCATAGGTACCCTGGAAGCCAACGGTGATAGTATGGTAGCCGTTCTCGTCCAAAGCTTTGTGATAAGCTGTTGAAACCGATATAAAATTGTTGTTGAGCACTTTGTTAGCGCTCCTGTCATTTAATCCCATCACACCAATTCCCCAGGTATCAAATTCGGGAATGCGGTTTTGAAGAATGGCAAAGTCTACCGAAGCGGTGGCTGTTGTAAAAGCATTGTTAATCGTTGGCCATTGATTGCGATAATTGCCTGCTACACGAAAAGTGCCATCAAACTTGCCGGTATATGCTGGATTTAAGGTAAGGGGTGACGCAAAAAACTGCGAAAAATGAGGATCCTGCGCATAGGTGCTCACAGAAATTACAAGCAGTAGTGATACAAGGATACCTTTCATCCGGATTCTATTGTTTATCAAGTTACGAATATTTCGGCTAAGATCGCGACTTTGTGCCAAAAGCCAGGTCGCCGGCATCTCCCAGTCCCGGTACAATATAACCTTTAGCTGTAAGTTCATCATCTATGGCGCCACACCATATTTTTACACCCGGTTCTTCCCTGCGAACGAACTCAATTCCTACGGTGCAGGCTATGGCAGTTGCGATGTGAATTTCCTTCGGTTCGCCTTCTGCTTTAAGAAACCGGATGGCTTTAACCAGGGATGCGCCGGTGGCAAGCATAGGATCGGAAATAATCAATACCCTGCCATCGAGACCGGGGGAAGACACATACTCAATGTTGATTTCAAACGAGCCGTCCCTGTGGTGCTTGCGGTATGCCGACACAAAAGCATTGTCTGCTTTATCGAAGTAATTCAATAATCCATGGTGCAACGCAAGCCCTGCCCGCAAGATGGTAGCTAAAACGGGTTGTGTTTTAATAATTTTACATGTTGATATGCCCAGCGGGGTAGGCACTTCCTCTTCTTCCCAATCAAGCGTTTTGCTGATTTCATAAGCCATTACTTCGCCTATCCTCTGCAGATTTTGCCTGAAACGCATCCGGTCGCTTTGCACATCTGTATGCCTTAACTCACTTACCCAATTGGTCACTAAAGAGTGCTTTTCGCTGAAGTTAATAACCATAAAACATCTTTTGGGTGATCAATGGTTCGGTGTAAATCAATAGTTTTATGCAACAAATCTAAACGCTGTAATTTGTAATCTAAAATTTCTTTAATGATTTATCGTGTAATTGGACTAATGAGCGGAAGCTCTTTAGACGGACTGGATTTGGCTTATGTACATTTTCATGAGAACGCAGGTAAATGGAGCTTCGACATCATCCACGCGGATTGTAACCCCTACAGCAACGAATGGTTAAACAGATTACAATCTTCTATACATCTTAATGCACTGGAGTACCAGTTATTGCACACCGATTACGGTCACTACCTGGGTGAGCAGGTCAACGCATTTATTAACAAATATCAATTGCATTACCAGGTGCAACTGGTAGCTTCTCATGGACACACAACGTTTCACCTTCCGGAAAAAAAGATGACGGGGCAACTTGGCGATGGAGCTGCTATTGCTGCCGAAACCGGCATACCGGTGGTAAGTGATCTTCGTGCGCTGGATGTGGCGCTGGGAGGTCAGGGGGCGCCCATCGTACCCATCGGCGATAAGTTGCTTTTACATGAAAATGACTATTGTTTGAACCTGGGAGGCATTGCGAATCTGTCGGCTCACGATGCCGGTAATTATGTTTCTTTTGATATTTGTTCCGCTAACCGTATACTCGACCAATTGGCAGCGCAATTGGGTAAGGCGTATGATGAAGACGGAAAAATAGCCCAAAGCGGAGCAATAAATACTGTTTTGCTGGATGCTTTGAATGAGCTGCCTTACTATAACGCGGATTACCCAAAATCGCTGGACAATAATTTCGGGAATGAAGTGGTGCTGCCCGTTATTGTAAGTCAAAATGACAACATAGAAAATAAATTATGTACTTATGTTGAGCATATCGCTATTCAGATCAAAGCTGCGGCAAATCAAATACAGTTGAAAATGCCCATGGAAAGCAGTTTCTCAAAAAAAATGCTGGTAACCGGCGGTGGAGCGTTCAACAACTTTTTAATAGCAAGGATCGGCTATCATTTGGAAGCGCTTGGCATTGAATTGGTGATCCCTTCGGAAAATATCATTAAATACAAAGAAGCCGTGGTAATGGGCTTAATAGGAGTGCTTAGATGGCGGGAAGAAAATAACGTGCTGGCATCCGTAACAGGTGCACTGCGCAACAGCATTGGTGGCGCAATATGGATGGGCGCCGAAGCGTAGCGATGACCTCCGGTTGTTGACAGGCGACCCTTGCGCAACAGATCATTTCCCGGCAAACCGGACTTACTTTATTTGAAAACTTGTATTAACTTACCAACGCGTAACGATCGATTGTATTTATCAGGGTATTTATGATGGGCAAAACTCAATCTTACAAAAAGAAAATCATCAGGCAGCTATATTTCTCAAACCTGCTTTCCTGTGCCGAACTAAGCAATAAAATTGAGAAAAGCATTTCACTTACCACCAAAATCCTCAACGAACTTATTGTTGAGGGCATTGTAATGGAAACCGGCTATGCCCCTTCAAGTGGCGGGCGGCGGCCGTTGATGTATACCCTCAAACCCGATAATCTTTATACCGTATCTGTAGCGATGGACCAGTTTTTTACCCGGATCGCCATTATGGACATGCAGAACAAACATGTTCGCCCGGTTGAAAAATTTGAGTTGCATCTTGCAGATAATCCCAATGCATTATCATTACTCACCGAAAAGATAGACCACGTTATTAATGAATCGGGTATTGATAAAACTAAAATATCAGGTATCGGTATTGGTATGCCGGGTTTTGTGAATGCCCGGGAGGGTGCTAACTACACTTTTTTGAGAACCAAAGAAGAAAGTCTTTCTCACTATATCACAAAAAAAACAGGACTCCCGGCCTATATAGAAAACGATTCCAGCATTGTGGCGCTGGCGGAGCTAAGGTTTGGCATTGCATGCAACAGAAAGAATGCGATGGTGATCAATATAGGATGGGGTGTGGGTTTGGGGATGATTTTGGAAGGCGCGCTTTTCAGGGGCGACAATGGTTTTGCCGGTGAATTCAGTCATATTCCGCTTTTTGATAATGGCAAATTATGCAGTTGCGGCAAAAGCGGCTGCCTGGAAACGGAAACCTCTCTTTTTGTGCTTATCGAAAAAGCAAAGGAGGGTATCCGCGCAGGTAGGGTAAGCAGTATAAAAGCATTATTGTCGGGAAAGGAAGAGGACCTGGAAAAAGACGCTGAAATTATCATCCAATCGGCGGGCAGGGGCGACCGCTTCGCTATTGAATTATTGTCCGAAGCCGGGTATAATATCGGCAGGGGTATAGCCATATTAATTCACCTGCTTAATCCGGGTATAGTGATATTGAGCGGCCGGGGCGCGATGGCTGGTAAAATATGGCAGGCGCCTATACAGCAGGCGCTTAATGAACATTGCATACCACGTTTATCGATCCATACCGACATTGCCATATCTGCCCTGGGCTATGAAGCCGAACTTATAGGCGCTGCCGCGCTAAGTATGGAAAAATATGGCGAAACCGTTAAAAAGAATAATAAGAAAGAAAAACTGCCAAAACATAAACTTCAAAAAACATAGCGGGTTTAGTGTTCCTGTTTATCATTCTGCAACATCAAATCAGCAATGCTGTTTTTTCAAAAGTTAATTTACGCTACACTTGTCCGCCATTTTAGTGGATCACTAAATGCGAATTGACCCTATAGTAACCTGCCGGTGTTCACAACGATGATTGTATATGCCCGGTTTTTTGCCAACAATCTGTCACTCCTTTCTATTTACTTTACCGGAATGCGTATTTTAGGCCCATGTTATTTAAAGATATTATTGGGCAAGACGAGGTAAAGCAGCATCTTTTACAGTTGGTTTTGCACAACCGGTTGAGCCACGCGTTATTGTTTTTGGGTAGAGAAGGGTCGGGAACTTTACCGTTGGCAATAGCGTTTGCCAACTATGTAAGTCTTTTTTCGGGCGCTACCGGTGATAATGCCAGTGACAGCGGACCTTCACTTTTCGGACCTGCCGAAGAGTCCGTGCCGCAAATAGTTAGGCCGGCGATAGAAACCTGGCAACAGGCCGATGCCTGGATGCAGCAACAGCAAGCCTATTCCAAGACAGCCGGAATGGTGCATCCCGACATCCATTTTTCCTTTCCTGTAATCACCAAAAAGCCAGGTGAAAAACCCCTGAGCTCGGATTTTATTACCGGGTGGCGGACATTTGTACAACAATATCCCTATGCCAACGCTTACGATTGGCTGCAGTTTATTGGCGCTGAAAATAAACAGGGAAATATTACGGCAAATGAATGCAATGATATCATCAGGAAGCTGAGCCTCAAAAGCTTTGAAAGCGGGTATAAAATATTAGTGATGTGGCTTCCTGAATACTTAGGCAATGAAGGGAATAAATTACTTAAGCTCATTGAAGAACCACCGCCGGACACGTTGTTTCTGCTGGTGGCAGAAAACGAAAGCCTAATTCTGCCCACCATTCTTTCACGTACCCAGTTGGTTAAAGTGCCTGTGTTGAATATTGAAGATATCGAAACAGCGCTCACAGTAAGCGCAGGTGTTTCGCCCGAACAGGCGCGCCAGATTGCGCTGGTTAGTGAAGGTAATTATCGTGAAGCCCTTCAGGTGCTTCAACATTCCGATGAAGACTGGCAAACCATGTTACGCGATTGGCTGAATGCTATTTTAAAAACGGGACCGGTGGCACAGGTAAAATGGATTGAAGAAATTAGCCGCCAGGGAAGAGAAAAGCAAAAGCAGTTTTTACGGTATTTCAATCATTTGCTGGAGCAGAGCATTCGGTTACAGGCAATGCCGGAACTCCAAAACCAATTACCGGCGCCGGAAAAGGACTTTGCTTTACGATTAAATAAAATTGCTTCCCTGCACCAGCACCAGGCGATTATCGAAGAGTTGGATAAGGCCGCTTACTATATTGAAAGAAACGCCAACGCCAAGATACTTTTTCATGCGCTTACCATTAAGTTATATCACATTATTGCGAAAAGTGAAATGGTGGAAATGAAATGAATGCAAACCGGCGCTGTTTATGATTTATCGCCAATGGATTGCTTTTCCATGTACTTCGCCAGGTTTATCCTGGCATTTTTTTGCACGCGGCGTTTCAGAAAGCCCGTCCAGCCAAATAGAACCCCGGTTAGTCCCAATGCCTGCGATAGCCAGGTACTTAAGCGAAATGCATCGCTGTGCTCGATGATCTTTCCTTGTTTCAGCCGCATAAATGCTTTGATGCTGTTGGTTACTTTTCTTCCGGTTTTGGAGAAGGTGTAAGTAGCCTTCCATTTACAGGTGGCATATTCTTCATCCAGCAGTTCAATCCCGGAGAAAGTCAATGTAAAATCCCTGGCGTTTTCGCAAAGCATTTCCCACATGGCTTTTACTTCATCGCCTTTCAATATCACAAATACCGGGTCGCTGAAAATAATCTCATCATCATAGCATGCATTCATCGCTTTCGCATCAAGCTGCTGAAATGCCGTATAGAAACGTTCGATAATTATTTTGTTGTCATCCATAAAAAAATGAAATTAGGCAGATGAATACTTCCGGATTAGCGATCAAAGCTACAGATTACCGCATGCGCTGTATTATTTATCTTGGGATTTTATTCTTCCCGTTACTGGTAAATAGCCAGGACAGCGCCGATGCGGAATGGGCGAGGAATAACTATATCAAATCGGAACGATATATTGTTATGCGCGACGGCATCAGGTTATATACAGCTATTTATACTCCTAAAGATACCTCGCAACAGTATCCCATACTCATGCAGCGCACGCCTTATTCCTGCCGGCCTTATGGCGCTCATAATTATCGTGAGAAGCTGGGCCCGAATGCAGTGTTAATGAAAGAGCGGTATATTTTTGTTTACCAGGATGTTAGAGGAAGGTATAAAAGCAATGGCCTTTTCCGCGAAATGACGCCCTACATCGAACAAAAAAAATCAAATAGTGATGTAGATGAATCGAGCGATACCTACGATACGATTGAGTGGCTGTTGAAAAATACCAGCAATAATGGTCGCGTTGGCATGTATGGTATTTCTTTTCCGGGCTTTTATGCATCAGCGGCTTTGCCAGGTGCTCACCCGGCGTTAAAAGCGGTGTCGCCGCAGGCCCCGATGTCTGACGAATTTATTGGTGATGATTGTAATCACAACGGCGCTTTCTTTCTCCTTGATAATTTTAGTTTCTATAGAGGCTTCGATGGACCATTGCAACGCGATGGCGAAAGTTATATCCCTTTTTTTACCGCTAAGTATACAGACGCTTACCAGTTTTTTCTGAACCTTGGGCCGTTGAAGAATGCGAACACCTCAGCTTATTTTTATGATAGCAGCAGCACCTGGCGACAAACAGTAAAGCACGACACCTACGATGCGTACTGGCAATCCAGGAATATAAGACAGCATTTAAAGCATATTACACCCGCGGTACTTGTTGTGGGTGGGTGGTTTGATGCGGAAGATTTGTTTGGGGCATTAAAAACATATACCGCTATTGAAAAGTTGTCTCCTGGCAATAACTCCCGACTGGTAATGGGTCCGTGGACACATGGCGGATGGGCAGGTGCATCATGGAAATCTTTTGCAGACTATTATTTTGGAGCAGATCTGAATAAATATTACCGCGAGGAAATTGAAACCCCGTTCTTTAACTATTACCTGAAAGATAAAGGAAGCTTTGATTTGCCTGAGGTTACCGTTTTTGAAACAGGCTCCAACCAGTGGAAAAATTACGAAGTGTGGCCTCCGGAACAAGCTACGCCTGCCGTGTATTATTTTCACCCCGATAACAAACTGGCTTCCCAAAAACCTACCGGTGTGCAGGGCTTTAGTGAATATGTAAGCGATCCCAACCATCCCGTACCCTATACCGATGGCATATGGGCACATAGAAACAATAAGTATATGGCCGAGGACCAGCGTTTTGCCGCAAAACGTTCCGATGTGATTTTGTTTCAAACAGATGCACTTCCCGAAGATATAACGCTAACCGGTGAAATTGGCGTTAACCTCATGGTCTCCACTACTGGTACCGATGCAGATTTTATTGTAAAATTAATTGATGTTTGGCCGGAGCATTCCCTGCAAACAACAGGAGATGATCTTAACCCATCTGTTCCGATGGATGGTTACCAGCAGATGGTAAGGGCGGAGGTATTCCGGGGCAAATTCAGGAACAGCTTCGAACACCCGGAACCTTTTGTAACAGACTCTGTTGAAAAAGTATCCTTTAACCTGAACGAGGTGGCCCATATGTTCAAGGCCGGGCATCGCATTATGATACAGGTACAGAGCAGTTGGTTTCCATTGGTAGACAGGAACCCGCAAAAGTTTGGATACATTCCGGGCATGGATGCCGGCGATTTTCAAAAAGCTACGATCAGGATATATCATGATTCCACCTATGCCAGTAATATCGTGTTGCCTGTGATGCAGAGATGAAATGGCTAAATAAAATTAAATCGTTCCGATAGCTTCGATAATAATACCACAGGCTTTTCTGATATCGTCTTCACTAATGTTAAGCGGTGGTGCAATTCGCATACAATTTGAAGCAAACAAAAACCAATCGGTCAACACACCTTTGTCGATGCAATAGTCAATAATAGCTTTGTTCTTTTCGAAGCTTTCAAACTCAACGGCAATCAGCAAACCCGATGTGCGTATGAAATTTATTTTTGGATGTTGGAGTAATGAACGAAATAGATTTTCTTTTCTTTTTACAGCAGTGATCATACCTTCTTTGTGCAATGCTTTCATAGCCGCGAGGCCTGCGGCACAGCTTACGGGGTGTCCGCCAAACGTAGTAATATGCCCCAATACCGGGTTTTCTGTTAAACTCCCCATCAGTTTTTTGTCGGCAATAAATGCGCCGAGTGGCATCCCGCCGCCCAAAGCCTTGCCCAGTAAAACCACGTCGGGAATGATATCAAATTGTTCAAATCCCCATAAGGTTCCGGTTCTTCCGAAGCCTGTTTGAATTTCATCTAATATCAAAAGGCAACCGGTTTCGGAACATTTTTTACGCAGCGCCTGCATCCATGATTTACCTGGAATAATTACGCCTCGTTCCGCCTGCACCGTTTCGGCAATAACACATGTGGTTTTTTCCGAGATCAATTCGAGATCGTCTAATGAGTTATATTCAAGATGCAATACATCAGGCAACAAGGGACGAAAGGCATTGCGCCAGTATTCATCGCCCATAATGCTCAACGCACCCTGGGTTGATCCATGATAAGATTGATTGAATGCAACAATCTGTGTGCGGTTGGTAACCCGCTTGGCTAATTTCATGGCGCCTTCAACGGCTTCTGCACCCGAATTGGTAAAATAAACGGAGTTAAGGCTTGCGGGTAAATATTGTGTGAGATGATGGGCGTAAGCAACCTGCGGTGTTTCTATCAATTCGCCATATACCAGCAAATGCAGGTATTGATCCACCTGGTTTTTTATGGCTTCGGTTACATCGGGATGCCGGTGACCGATATTGCATACGCTGATGCCGGCAATCAGGTCAATATATGCTTTCCCACTCATATCCCACAACAAACTCCCCTCTGCCTTCACAATTTCTAAAGCCAGTGGCGCGGGGGAAGTTTGAGCAACATGTCGTAAAAAAAGCTGGCGTTGATTCACTGCAGGGATTTATAAGATTTATAGGATGGCAGGATTAGGGTTACAGGATGGTTGAGGGTAAAGAGTTGTTAGTTTCAATTTTCTTCCTGCAACCTACACATTCATTTTTTAGTTACAAAATTCCAATGGTACCATCTCCCATCTTACGATCTTACGATTTTACGATCTTACGATCTTACTATCTTCCCATCTTACTATCTTCCCATCTTACCATCTTAGCCTTGCTACCGTTACCGCCTGCTTAAATTTTTGGGTTTTGCCCTGGGGGTTGTATACTTCCGTTAGTACTATATAGATGCCTGTGCTGGTGGGTTGATTTTTTTCATCTACTCCATCCCATCTGAAATATCCTTCGGTACCGCATAGCCCGTTTCGAACGAGCTGGCGAACAGGCCTTCCTCTTGCATCAAAAATGGAAATATTGCACACGTAGCCGGGTTGCGGAAAGCGATAATCGATTACCAGAAAATCATCATGTCCATCGTTATCCGGAGAAAATGTTTTGGGACTGATATTAATTTCCCCTTGTAATGGTTCCGTACTTTTATACTGTGAATTTTGATAGCCGGGCGTACCGTATCCGGCGCTGGCGGCAGCCGAATGCCAGTTATTATTATCCTGGGTGGGCTTATCATAATCTATTCTTTCTAACGCCACCCCTTTGTAATTGGTAATCAGATTAAAATGCCATTTTTCGGTATAGCTGAGTTCGTCGAGCACTTCACCCGCACTATTGAACAGCACCACGGTGCCACTTGTGTTTGCGTAAGAAGGCATTGCGCTCAGTTCAATAAAAGCCTGGGGATTTTTGGCAAGATATTGTTGTTTAACAATGTCTGCGTTTTCAGTGATCACTATAAAGTCGCCGGGGAAGATGAAAATATCTTCCGCGGTAACCTGTTTCAGGGTACCGGTATTGCCCGATGCATTCCTGTTTGATATATATAAATTGTTCGCATTAATAATGTGCTTGCCGCGATTGTATATTTCCACGTAATCCACACCGTCTGCTGATGGGTTAAACAGTATTTCATTAATAACGATATCGGAAATCACAGGCATTTCGGCCAACCCAATTTTTGTGGTGATGCTTTCAGCATTAGTATTTCCGCTGCAATCACGCAAGTTTTTTACATGGAGGGTATAGATTTTATTTTTTTGTAGCGGACTATTCAATTTCAATTCAACCGTATTAAATAAGGGTGGAAGGGTCCGGCATATTGCAGTTCCAGGTCCATCAGCCCAAACAAAGTTTTCTTTAATGGCGGAGATGCTGTCTAATGGTTCATCAAACACAAGGGTTACGTGCAGGTTGTCTGTTGGGTAGGCCCTAAGAAAATGTGGCGCTGTTTCGTCCTTATTCTTTCCTGCAACGGAATTTTGCTGCGCCGGTGTGCCGCCTTTGGGATCGGTGCTGGCTTTCCAGTTGCTGGCATCGCCGCATGGATTGTGGGCGTCGATCATTTCAAGCGACCAGCCACCCGTGCTTTTTACGTCGTTATTGTACCAGTTTCTCTTGTATGCCACGGCATGAACCAGCAGGCCTTCATCTGAAACCAGCGAAAGCAGATCTCCGTTTACACGTAGCGTGGGAAAGTTACTAACGCCTATGGCTGCCCCATAATCCGAAAGTGCAGGCGCCGCATTGTTTGATCCTATCAGAACAAAACTACCGGGCTGAAGTATAAAATCAACTCTTATCACTGCGGTTGTACCGCCATCACTTATCTGCCACCCATTCAGGTTCCAGGCGTTTTGCGAGGCATTATACAATTCGATGTATTTAAAATTTGGAAGTCCCGGTGAGGAGGAGGGGTTAGCCATGATTTCATTAATCACTATATCGTACCGGTTGGGATGCTGCGCATATACGTAGGTGAAGCAGCAGCATAGTGTTAGCATGCAGTGCAGGGTGTATTTCATGCAGTCAAGTTATCAAAATTCCGGCATATTTTCCTACCTTCAGCCCATAAGTTTAAAATGTCGCCTCATTCTAATCCTCCCGGTTCCGGCTCTCATTTATCGCGTACTTTAGGTCCTGTAATGCTTTGGGGCCTTGGGGTGGGCTACGTTATATCGGGCATGTATTTTGGCTGGAACCTGGGTCTTGCCGCCGGCGGTACATACGGTTTAGCGCTGGCTACCTTACTGATCATTGTGCTTTATATCACCTTTACTTTTTCCTATACTGAATTGGCTTGTGCCATTCCTAAAGCAGGTGGTGTTTTTGATTATGCCACCAGGGCGCTGGGAAAAGATGCGGGATTTTTAGCCGGCATGGCCCAGATCATCGAATTTGTTTTTGCACCACCAGCCATCGCGGCCGCCATTGGCGCCTATTTCCATATCTTCTTTCCCCAGGCGCCCGTTACCGTTATTGCCATTATTGCCTATGTAATTTTTACCGGGCTTAATATTTATGGAGTTAAAGCCGCGGCTACTTTTGAGTTGATGATTACGATACTGGCTGTGGTTGAACTGCTCATTTTTGCCGGGGCCACGCTCCCGCATTTTGAATTGAAAAACATTCAGCATAATGCCTTTCCCTTTGGCTGGAAGGGGGTTTGGGCAGCCATACCATTCGCCATCTGGTTTTTTTTGGCTATTGAAGGGGTTGCCAATGTGGCCGAAGAAGCCATCAATCCGCAACGGAATATATTGCTGGGGTTCGGGTCGGCTTTATTTACCCTTATCGCACTTTGCATTTTAACTTTCCTGTCTTCTGTTGGTGTAGCAGGCTGGGAGGCAATTGTATTTCCTGCACCGGGTGCGCCACCCTCCGACTCCCCGCTTCCACTGGCCTTAGAAAAAGTTGCCGGCAGCAGCGGCTGGTTATATCACCTGCTTATTACTGTGGGGCTAATGGGATTGGTTGCTTCTTTCCACGGTATCATCCTGGCGGCGGGTCGCGCCACTTTTGAATTTGGAAGAGTAAGGTATATTCCTGAAATGTTCGGAAGCGTTCATTCTTCTTTCAAAACTCCCGCCAATGCCCTGTTGATTAACATGGTGGTGGGCATCATCGCACTCCTTACCGGTAAAACGGGTGAGATCATTACTATCGCCTGTTTTGGCGCGCTCACGCTCTATATATTTTCTACGATAACCGTGCTGGTATTACGCAAAAAGGAACCCAACATGAAGCGCCCGTTTAAAGTGCCATTTTATCCTTACTTTCCTTTTATTGCGTTGATAATTGCTATAATTTCGCTGATTGCCATCACCACGCTTAATGCAGCAATTGCCGTAGTTTATTTTAGTATTCTGCTGATCAGCTATATTTGGTTTCATTTTTTTGTAAAAAAATCAATGCATGTTGCCGAAATTAACAACAACTAAGCTCCTCCAACAACTGTCTCACCAAAAGGTTCACAAAGTAAAATTAGCCGTAACAGACATGGATGGAATTTTACGTGGGAAGGTGATCAGCTTCGAAAAGTTTAAATCGATAGTGAACAGCAATTTTGGCTTTTGCGACGTGGTTTTTGGCTGGGATGCGGGAGATGTAGCCTACGATAATGCTGCTATTACGGGATGGCATACCGGCTACCCCGATGCTAAAGCTGTAGTGGATATTCAAACCTTTAGAAAAATACCCTGGGAAAATGACCTGCCTTTTTTCCTGGCAGATTTCAGTGATGGAGATGGCGATTGTGAGAAAGTTTGTCCCAGGACTTTGCTGAAAAAAATAAGCCAGCAAGCCCAAACGCAGGGGTTTACCGCATTTTGTTCGCAGGAATTTGAATGGTTCAATCTCATAGATAATTCCAATGAACTGTACGCGGGGAAGTTCCGCGATCTGAAACCCATGACCAATGGCATGTTTGGCTATTCCGTACTAAGAGCTTCGCAAAAAAGCGACTTTTTTAACGACTTATTCGATTTACTGAAAAAGTTTGATATTCCCATAGAAGGACTTCATACCGAAACCGGGCCGGGTGTATACGAAGCAGCTATTATGTATTCGGGAATCGTGGAGGCTGCCGACAGGGCTGTATTATTCAAAAGCGGGGTAAAGGAAATTGGGCACCGGCATGGTATACTGCCTACTTTTATGGCAAAGTTCAATGAGAATTTACCGGGTTGCAGCGGGCATGTGCACCAGAGTTTATGGTCGCCCGATTTAAAGCAAAACCTTTTTTACGACAAAAAAAGTAAAACCGGCATCAGTCCGTTAATGGAGAGCTATATCGCTGGTCAGTTGCATTGCCTGCCGCATATATTGCCTATGTATGCACCTACGGTTAATAGTTACAAGCGGCTAGTAGAAGGAGCCTGGGCGCCTACTACGCTCACCTGGGCAATTGATAACCGCACCACGGCCTTGAGGGTGTTGCCAACGGGCGAAAAATCAACCAGGCTGGAAACAAGGGTGGTGGGTTCCGATTCGAATCCCTACCTGGCGATGGCTGCCTGTCTTGCCTCTGGCTTATACGGTATCCGTAAAAAAATGAAATTGCAAACTCCGGCTACGGTTGGCAACGGCTATGCCAATACAACAAATGGCATCCTACCCGCAAACTTATGGCAGTCTACCCAGGCAATGAAAGAATCTGCTATCGCGAAGGAATTATTTGGAGAACAATTTGTGGCTCATTTTACGGGAACCCGCGAATGGGAATGGCGGCAATTCTCGAAAGTGGTTACGGATTGGGAACTCAGGCGTTACCTGGAAATCATTTAGAACTATAGCGGAAGAACTGGATAGCCGGGTTATTTAAACAATCTCATTATCTCAAATTTTCAAATCTTAAATTTTCAAATTATATATGAGTTTCGATAAAATTTACCAGTACAATTTCCCTACCACTATACGCTTTGGCGCAAATGTAGTGAAGGAACTGCCCGCTTACCTGGTGGCGAATGATTTAAAAGCTCCATTAATCGTTACCGACCCTAATGTGGCGCAATTACCATTTTTTAAGCATATAGTGGAAGATCTCCGCAACCATCATATCGGTGTTGAAGTGTTTTCCGATATTCATAAAAACCCGGTAAAGTCTGATGTGTACAAGGGCACGGAAGTTTGGGACAATACCGGCAGAGACAGTATAATTGGAATTGGCGGCGGCGCGGGACTTGATGTAGCCAGGGCTATCGTTTTGCGCATCCATCACCGCGAAGATCTTTTTAAGTATGATGATTTGATTGGCGGCGATGTATACGTTACAAATGATGTTCCTCATTTCGTTACCGTACCCACCACTTCCGGAACGGGAAGCGAAGTAGGGCGTAGCGCCATCATTGCAGATGATGAAACCCACCAAAAGAAAATATTGTTTTCACCAAAGCTGATGGCGAAAATCGTGTTTGCCGACCCCTTGCTCACCATGGAAATACCGGGCGCCATTACGGCTGCTACGGGCATGGACGCGCTAACCCATAACATGGAAGCCTTTCTTGCTAAAAACTATCATCCCATGTGTGATGGTATTGCCCTGGAAGGCATTAAATTAATTAATGAGTCGCTGGATAAAGCAACCAATAGTCCGGACCTGGAATCGCGAAGCAAAATGTTGCTTGGCTCGATGATGGGCGCTATAGCTTTTCAAAAGGGACTGGGCGTAGTGCATTCGCTTGCCCACCCCCTGTCTTCATTGCTCGATACGCATCATGGGTTAGCCAACGCGGTAAATATTCCTTATGGAATGCAATTTAATATAGCAGGCTTTGAAGACAAATTCCGCACCATTGCCCGTGTGCTGGAACTTAAAAATGAAAACGGCGAAGCGGTGGTGCAATACCTGTTCGATCTGAACGACAAAATAAAAATCCCCCATCATTTAAGAGATATAGGCGTAAAGATGGAGCATATAGAAACGCTGGCTGACCTGGCTTTTGCCGATTTTGCCCATCCCAATAACCCAAAGCCGGTGTCGAGAGAAGATTTTAAGCAACTTTATTTAAAAGCCCTGTAATGCAGCAAAAACTAATCATTGGCGTTACGGATTGCAGTAAGTATGTGAATTACGCAAACTGGGTAGGGGCACATGGCGCTAACGTAGAGGTGGTGCAATTGAGTTACAAGGCCAATAACTTTAACGATATCAACCAGTGCGATGGTGTTGTATTAACCGGTGGCGAAGACGTACATCCCCGCTTTTATAACAAGCCCGAATGGTTTGAGTATTGTTATGAAGACGATATCAGCGAAGCCCGCGATGAGTTTGAATGGAAAGTGCTGGAATATACGGAAGCTAATGCTGTTCCGGTACTGGGCATTTGCCGGGGACTGCAGATTGCTAATGTTTTTTTCGGAGGCACCCTTATACCGGATATCCCACACTGGGGCAAATTCAATCATTCCAAATTACCGGATGATACAGACCGCTATCATGCCATACAGGTTGATCCCGACTCGTGGCTATGCCAACTCATTGGTTCAAAGCAGGGAGAAATAAACAGCAATCATCATCAGAGCGCCGGCATTATCGGCAGGGAGCTTATTGTTTCAGCATTGTCGCCCGATGGCATTGTTGAAGCTTTGGAAAGAAAAGCACCCGGTAAGTCATCCTTTTTATGCCTTGTGCAGTGGCACCCTGAACGAATGAATGATCAGGACAGTAAATTTGTAAAAAATATAAGACAGGCATTTATTACTGCATGCGGAGAAAGAGAGAGGTAACAGGTATCAGGTAGCAGGTAGTAGGTAACAGGTAATAGGTATCAGGTTTTGGCGTTCGGCTATCAGCTTTGGGCTATGAAATACTGAAACCTGTTTGGTGCAGGCTCAAGTCTGATAGCTGAAGGCTACCAACCATTTCATCCAATAAAATCGTAAACTTTCCAATTCATCAAATATGCAAATCATTAATCCAGCTACAGAAGAAATAATACAGGAAGTTTCGGAAGATAATGTTGATTCGATAGCCGAAAAATTTGAAACATTAAAAGTTGGCCAACCGCTATGGGCGGAAGTTCCTCTTGCAAAAAGAATTCACTGCATCGAAAGTTTTTACGCCTTACTGGAGGCAGAGAAAGAGGCGTTGGCGGAAACATTGACTAAAGAAGTAGGCAAGCCTATACAGCAATCGTACAATGAACTGAACGGAGCCCGTAAAAGACTGGAGTATTTTATAAAGCATTCTGCCAAATGGCTGGCCGAAGAATGGATTACTGAAGAAGATGCTACGCGGGAAAAAATTGTATATGAACCGCTGGGAATCATTGCCAATATTTCGGCCTGGAATTATCCTTTCCTGGTAGGAGTAAACGTGTTTGTTCCTGCTCTTATCGGTGGTAATGCAGTACTGTATAAGCCTTCCGAATACGCCACTTTAACCGGGCTGCATATTCAGCGGTTATTATACCGGTCCGGGATACCCGAAAATGTTTTCCAGATTGTCATTGGAAAGGGACCTGCCGGACAGGCGCTTCTTGAATTACCCTTAAACGGGTATTTCTTCACCGGCAGTTATAGAACCGGCAAATATATTGCTGAACAAACTGCCTCTAAGTTGGTTCCTGTGCAGTTGGAGTTGGGCGGTAAAGACCCTTTATACGTTATGGATGATGTGGAAGACATTGACAGTGTGGCCGCCGCAGCGCTTGAAGGTGTGGTGTATAACAATGGACAGAGTTGTTGCGCTGTGGAAAGAATATATGTTCAGGAGAAAGTGTATGATCGGTTTATTGAGACATTTGTAACGAATGCAAAAAAATTGGTACTCGGTAATCCTATTGAAAAAAATACGGAAATAGGGCCTTTAAGCCGGAAGGAGCAGATTGCTTTTTTAGATGAACAGGTAAAAGATGCAGGAAAAAAAGGTGGAAAAGTATTGCTTGGGGGCGCTGTAACATCCGGTAAAGGATATTTTTTTCAACCTACCGTGGTGGTTAATGTGAACCACGAGATGAAACTGATGACAGAAGAATCGTTTGGACCGGTAATCGGTGTTCAAAAAGTAACAACAGACCAGGAAGCGGTGGAACTGATGAAAGATACTCCATACGGATTAACGGCTTCTGTATATTCTAAAAGTTTCGATAGGGCGGAATCGGTCATGAAACAAATGGATACCGGAACGGTATATTGGAACTGCTGCGACAGAGTTAGCGCCGGGCTACCCTGGTCGGGGCGAAAGAACTCAGGGCTCGGTTCCACGTTGTCCTATCACGGTATCCGCGCTTTTGTACAACCTAAAGCCTATCATTTGAGGGGTTAGTAATGCTCGCCGGAGGAGACAAGAAACAGGTTCTCTGCGAAGCTGCCTGAGGCAGTCGGGGATACCGCGAACAGCGTGAATTCTTTATTTAGGCTTATAAACAAATACTTCCTTTTTATTATTAGTAATGTTTCTGTGCAGGGTAAAGACTCCCGAAGTATTTATTGAATCTATAAAAAATTGCCTGTATATCATTGAAAAGTTATTTCCATCAATTGATGTCGGATCCCAGATAGGAAAGCTGATTTCATCACTCACATTGCTTACAATCGATATAGCGTTTGTTGGCATTATTTCGAAATCGTTATATGAACATGTGCTTTGTTTTTTGTCGATTGATGATGTAAATATCAGGCGTTCGGGGTTAAAGTTTCCCAATTCTCCAGGGTAGAGAATAAAATGATACTCGTCATTATAGCTGCAATCAAGTTGTGCACCTGAGTTGTCGGTTTGAACACCGTCTTCCGTAAAATATCTTTCTTTAAGCAGATACAATTTCTTAATAAGGTTGTCTGCCGCCAATTTTGCCAAACCGGTTTTATATTGTAAAATATCTTTTTGAGTATCATTTGGATCAAATGCTATAAAATCCAATACAGTTGTATTACCTGTTGAGTAAGGCAGGCTTGAATAGTCCGCAATACGTGTTCCTTTCGAATCAGTTATCAAGTAAGTGGATGCGATCTTCGATACAGTAAATTGCACATATTCGCCTGCTGCAGCACGAATGTTAATCTTGGTTGTTGCATCCTTCTTGATTTTTGTTGTTTTTTCTGGCTCAAGAGATGTTTTTATTGTAAGAGAAATATCCTGGTCAAAACTGAAGTTGGTGACTGTTATAATATAAGTTTGATCATCTATTTTAATTGTATCGCTGGATTTCGAACAGCCGGTAATGAATAAAATCATGATAAGGATCCTACAGGTGCGATTCATTTTTATTTAAAAATACGAATTCATAGCAACAGCGCAAGAATTCTCAAGGGTATCATGTGATTTCTTTTCAAGGGATATGTTTAAAATTCATTTTTTCGCAGACGGGTGGTGATACCCACCTGTAGAAAAAACAAACCACTCTTACAGCCACTGCGATCCCGCCCACAGGTTATTTTGAATTAAGCGTATGATTATGGCGGGGAGAAGCAGTCTTCGCGGTTTGAAAGATACAGATGCAGGAGAATCGCTTCGCCCGCCATAGCTTTGCTTCAACTCAGATTTTGATGCGGGAGGGATCGCAAAGACGACAGAGAGGATGGGAAACGGTACACTATGGCAAGCAAAAGTTCACCATCGAAGAGTACCGGGCGATGGAAGATGCTGCTATTGAAAAGCATGAATACGGGTGGATAATGCATGCATGCTGATTTCGACCATTTGATTTCAGTATACAATTTTTTCCCTAATTTACCCTCATGAATAACAACCCTTACACCGCTGTTTGTTTTGGAGAAGTTTTATGGGATATTCTTCCGGATGTCAGGCTGCCGGGTGGCGCTCCAATGAATGTGGCTTATCATCTCAATCAGTTGCAGGTGCCTACAGCAATGATCAGCCGGGCGGGAAATGATCTGTTGGGAGAAGAACTGTTGCAATTTATTTCGTCACGGGGATTGGATACTTCTTTTATACAAAAAGATGAGGTACACGATACAGGAACGGTGCTCGCTACCCTGAGCAGTAATAATGTGAGCTATGAGATCATTCAGCCGGTGGCCTGGGATTTTATCTCGTTCAGCATGCAGATGCAAAAGCTGGTATCGTCGTCGGACTATTTTATTTTTGGCAGCCTCGTGGCCAGGAATGAAAAATCGGCACAAACCCTGTTCGAACTATTGGAAATCGCTCCATATAAAATTTTAGATATCAACCTGCGCAAGCCGCATTACGAAAAAAAAGTGCTGGAATACATTATGCAGCATGCCGACTTGCTGAAACTAAATTCCGATGAGCTGCAACTACTTGGCGAATGGTATGATCTCCGCGGCAGGGAAAATGAGCAGATGCAGGCTTTGCAGCAAAAATTTCATTTGAATACAATAATTACGACCCGTGGCGATAAGGGAGCATCCGTTTTACATGACGGAACCTATTTTGAGCATCCCGGGTTTAAAGTTCAGGTTGCAGATACCATTGGAAGCGGTGATGCATTTCTTGCCGGCTTTCTTTCTAAATTCATTGCTGCCGCATCCATCCCCGATGCACTGGAATTTGCATGCAAAATGGGCGCTTTTGTAGCTACCCGGCATGGGGCCTGTCCCCAATATACCT
>CAYMKT010000035.1:0-8187 GCA_964391065.1 uncultured Terrimonas sp.
TGCTCAACCGCTCAAATATTTCAAAGTATTTCATATACACGCCGTGTTGATTTTTTTTAGGAAAATATTGATCAGGCAATACAACGGTTTGTACGGCCTCATCGAGGGTTTTAAATATTCCCATTTCAGTAGCGCTCAGCAAAAAAGCGCCATAGGCGATGCTGTCGGATTGCTTGTTAACGGCAACGGGTTTATTGAATATGTCGGCTATTAATTGCGAGCAAAACGGTAAGGTAGCAAAACTGCCATGCAACGCAAGTGTTTTTATGGAACGGTGCTCTTCCAGTATTTTACCAATACTGTATATCTCGTACAATATCCCTTCAATGGTGGCCCTGATAAAATGCTGCTTTTCGTGTTTGATATTCAGACCGAAATACATCCCCCTGGCATTGGCATTCCATATGGGCGCCCTTTCCCCCAGTAAATAGGGAAGGAATAATAATCCATCTGAACCGGGTTCTAATTTTGATGCATCATTGATCAGGTTCTCCATCGAAAATTCCAGGTCGAAGGGTTTGCTGAAATCTCCAAATTGCTTTGCAAACCATTCAAAAATAATACCTCCGTTATTTGTTGGTCCGCCGGAAATATAGCGATCTTCTGTAAGCAGGTAGTTAAAGAACCGCTGCTTTTTATCCTGCAGTATTTTTTCTCCTATAACCCTTACCGCGCCACTGTCTTCAATGGTAACAACTGCTTTGTCTTCACTCCACACCCCTGTTCCCAGTGTAGCGAGGCAGCCATCGCTCGACCCTGTTATTATTTTCGTTCCTGAAGAAAGCCCCAGCGACCGTTGGTATTCTTTCGACAATTTTCCCGGCGAAGCAAAAACAGAAGTAAGCTCCGGAAGTTTGTTACTGTTGATGCCTGCATAGTCCAGCGCCTGCCTTTCCCATTTCAAAGTATGTATGTTCAGCAAACCTGTTGCCGAAGCCAGGCTGTAATCTATCACATACTCCCCGGTAAGTTGTTGTATCACATAACTTTTAAGCGAAAGGAATTTGGTGGTTTGCGAAAACCTTTCCTTATCGTTGTTTTTTAACCAGGTTATTTTTATCAGTGGCGACATGGGGTGGATAGGTGTTCCTGTGGCCTCGTATATTTTTTTACCCAGTGGCGACTTGTTTAATTCCAGCCCCTCTTTTTTACCCCGGTTGTCGGCCCACGTAATGGCGTTGCCGAGCGGTACACCACTTTTGTCGATAAGAAGCACACTATGCATTGAGGCGCTGAAGCAGATGGAAACCACCTTGTATTTTTTGGAATGGATTTTTTCGGTTAATAAATTTTTTAACACATACAGCATGGTAATAAATATCTGCTCAGGGTCCTGCTCACTATAATCGGGTTCTGTGTGAAAGGTAGGATAAGAGCCTTTCATGGAGCCGATATTGGCGCCCGTAAGATCAAAGGCCAGAACCCGAACCGCATTTGTTCCCAGTTCAATCGTAATAATGCAATCTTTTTTAGTAGGCATATGCAATTTTTTAAATCTATCTTTTTTTGAATTGACTTGGCGTATACCCCGTCAGTTTTTTAAATGTTGTTGAAAAATGTTGAGACGAATAGAACCCCGTTTCCAGCGCTATATCTGTCAGATTCATGTCCTGTCTTTTCAACTTCTTAATGGCTTCGGATATCCTGATGTTAATTAAATAATTCAAAGGCGAAAATCCCGTATAGTTTTTTACTTTTTCACTGAAGGCGGTAATGCCTAATCCAACCAGCGCTGCCATTTCTTCTACCGTCCATTGGTGCGATAAATTCTGGCGTAGCGTTTGCTCAAGCTGCATGAATGTTTGCGGAAAGTCTCTTTGAGAAATATTCTGCCGGCTCAATTGCCTGGTAATGAAAATAAAGAGTTCATCTATCAATTGATTCACCCTCGTAACATATCCCAGTTCCTGGTTGAATATTTCGGACTGTAAATGCTGAAATATAGCCGATGCGTTTCTGAGCCTTGAAATAACCGGGGTTTTATTCAGCAACAGCACTTTATTAATGGTAAGATGTTCGTTTTTAGAAAGCCCGCTCCAGCCGCCAGGCGAAAGTTCATTTGCCGGAACAGCAAAATTGATTTGTATCTGGAGCCAATACAATGAGCCGATATCGAGATAGTTTTTTTCGGAACCCAATACCTGCCGGGGTAAAATAATGGCAAGATCGCCGGGGTATAGAATGTAATGCCTCCCTTCGATAAGCCAATCAAATTTGCCTTCTGTTATATAGTAAATTCTGGGGTGGGCGGTACTCGAGTCGTTAAAAGAATTAAGATGGATCGTACTGTTTTTTTTAAAAGCAAATTCAATGATATGCGGAAAGAAAAATAATTCTTTACAAAAGTTTTGCTGTAAATGAAATGGTTTCATGCAAGAATCATTGATGACTAAATGTACAAAGGGACAGACTATAAAAAAATAATTCTCACAAAGTTCTTCGTTGTATAAAATCCTTCGCCGGTTTTTTTTGGAAGTTTTTTTTGGAATAGTAAGATAATTTGTAACCCGATTGAAGTAAGGTTTCTTAAAAAACCCAATGTCTCATCAACAAAACAATTGCTTATATGAAAAGAAAACTCTTTCCGGTAAATATACCGGCATTACCGCTATCATTTTTATTACTCTTATGCTTTTTGCTGTTTTCGTTTTCCTCTTTTAGTCAAACCGTAAAGGGCTCTGTTTCCGATGAGGCCAGCAACCCGCTATCCGGCGTAACGGTGCAGGTGAAAGGCACAGCAAAATCCACGGTTACCAGCGATGCAGGTTTGTACGAGATTGACGCTGCCGCTACAGACATACTGGTATTCAGCTCTGCCAGCTTTGTTTCGCAGGAAGTACCGGTTAGCAGCCGTAGCGCCATCAGTATAGTGCTGCTGCGGAGCAATCAAAGTCTTGAAGAAGTGGTGGTAACCGCGTTGGGTATCACCAAGCAATCAAGAGGATTAGGATATGCCGCTACCGGCGTAAAACCTGAAGAACTTACGGTGAACCGTACGGCCAATCCCATGAATGCTTTGCAGGGTAAGGTAGCCGGGTTGAATATCACCAGCCTGGGCACGGGTCCGGGAGGTACTTCCAAAATCCGCATCAGGGGTCAATCTTCAATTGCAGGTCAAAACAGTCCTCTCATTGTTATTAACGGGGTGCCAATCGACAACACCAATTTTGGGGTGAACACTTCCGCAAGCGGGGCTGTAGGCAACGACAATGGCGCGGTTTCGCTCAGGGGCGGTGGCGTTACCTCAGATGGTGGTGATGGGCTGTCGAGCATTAACCCGGATGATATTGAGAGCATGACGGTGTTGAAAGGAGCCGCTGCGGCAGCGTTGTATGGCTCACGTGCAAAAGATGGTGTAATTATGATCACCACAAAAACAAGAGGAAAGGGGAAAGGCATTGGGCTAAGCTACAACCTGAATTACATGAATGAAACCCCATTGGATTTTACCGATTACCAGGGCGAGTATGGCCAGGGGGAAGCCGGCGCCCGCCCTACAACACCTAATCCCACATCAGGCGAATGGTCTTTCGGCGAAAAAATTATGCCGGGTATGACGCAAATCTTATACGACAACCTTGTGGTTCCGTACGAATTGCAGGGAAGCCGGACAGATGGATTTTACCGGAACGGAAAAAATTTAACGAATACGGTTACAATGGAAGCGGGAAGCGAAAGAGGTGGAATACATCTTTCGTTAAGTAATACCGACAACGATGGTATTGTGCCCAATAATACGTTTAACCGTAAGATGATGAACCTCGGTTTTACGTATCAGCTTTCCGATAAATTCAGTTTCCGGGGAAATGTAAACTATTCTCACGAGAACAATAAAAATCCACCCAATATCGCCAACCAGGACAATTCCATCCCCACCACATTAATGTCGCTGGCGAACACCATGCCGTTGGATGTATTGGATGCTAATAAATATAACGACGAGGGCAACGAATACATTTATTCCCGTTTTATGAACCGTACCAATCCTTACTGGGTATTGGCGGAACAATTTCATAACGTGATACGGGACAGAATTTTTGGAAACATCTCTCTTAAATATAATATCCTTCCATGGTTGTTTGTTCAGGGGCGCTTCGGGCAGGATTACTGGTCGCGTGATGAAGATTTTAATAACTTTCCTACCGGTCATGCTTCAAGGGCGCCTGCCCCCGCTGGTTTTGTAAACGGTGTGTATACGCAGGAACAACGACGCTTTCGGGAAACGAACCTGGATTTCTTAGTTGCCGCCAACAAGGAGTTCGACGATTTTGAAGCCACCCTCACAGCCGGCGGAAACCAAATGCGCCGCCGGTCCGATCTTAACAGCGTACAGGTTACTGATTTTGTGATCAGGGATCTGTATACTGTTCAAAACGGAAGAGCAAAAGATCCCATTTATTCGCTTGTTGAGCAAGGTGTAAATTCATTGTACGGTGCGGCAGAGTTATCGTGGAAACGAAAATTTTATTTAAACGGCACCATCAGGAATGACTGGTTTTCTACCCTGTCGGGTGCGAACAGCAGCATATTGTATCCATCTATATCCGGAGCCTATGTTTTTTCCGAGTCGCTTAATAAAGTATCGTGGCTAAACTTTGGTAAAATACGGTTGGCCTATGCCGAAGTGGGCAGTGATGGTGATGTGCAGCCTTATGCCGGTCAATTATTTTACGGAATCAATGCCAATCTGATAACCAATCCATCGGGCACATTGGTTCCTGTTGGAGGACCAAGTGGAAATACCGTACCCAATCCTAACCTGAAGCCAAGCCGGGTTGCTGAAACGGAAATCGGGCTCGAATTAAAAATGTTTAATAATAGGGTAGGCATTGATGTAGCTGTGTATAAAAAAATAACCACCGACCAGATTGTTCAGGCACAAATATCCGATGCGTCGGGATTTGTGAATACAAACATCAATAGCGGAAAAAGCCGTAACCAGGGCTTTGAAGCATTACTCACCCTCGTTCCGGTGCAAACCAAAAATTTTACCTGGGAGTTCATGGCAAACACTTCTTATAATATAACCAAGGTACTTACTATCCTTACCAGTACTCCCGGAGAAAGGATCACCCTGGCTACACATGTATTTAATGGCGAATTAAGACATGTAGTAGGAGAAGAAATGGGGCAAATAGCCGGTTATGGCTATAACACCAACGACAAAGGAGAAAGGATATTTTTAGCTAACGGGCTTCCCCAAAGAACGCCCGATCTTGTATTATTTGGAAGCGCCTTACCCAAATGGATAGGCGGGTTTTTAAACAGTTTCAACTATAAGGGACTCAGCTTTAGTTTTTTAATTGATTACAAATTAGGTAACACCATGCTCTCTGGAACCAACTTTAATGCAGTTCGCCATGGATTGCACAAAATGACGCTGGAAGGAAGAGAAAGTGGTGTAATTGGCAAGGGCGTTAATTTAGACGGTGGTGTAAATACCGCTGTATCGCCGGTGCAAACTTATTGGGAGCATCTTCGCTCGCAGGCGCTCGTAGAATCAGTGGTATACAATGGTGGATATTGGAAACTGCGTCAGATGAGTTTGGGCTACGACTTTACAAAATTCGTTCCTGTTAACTGGCCTGTGAAAGGAGTGAAGTTAGACCTGGTAGCCAGTAATGTATTGATGCTGAAAAAGTGGGTTGACAATATAGACCCCGAGACTTTTGGATTTGGTTCTGATAATCTCATTGGGCTGGAATCTCCCGGGCTTCCTTCTACAAGAGGTTTGGGCTTTAACTTAAATATTAAATTCTAATACTGCCAGTATGAAATGCATCATAAAATTATCGGGTGACTTATTCCAGGAACGATAATCATTTTATGGCATCCGGCAGCATAACAAAATTAAATTTAAACAGATGAAAAAAATACTTAATTATAGCCTGTTTGTTTTTGTATTGGCTTCTATAGGCTCCTGCGACAAAGGAATGGAGGACCTGAATGTAAACACAACCAGTGCTACAGCAATAGATCCCGCATTCCAGCTCAACAATGCTGTTATTAATCTTTCCTTTCCGGGGGCAACACTCATTTGGGACATCGGTATTGTTCAGCAGATCATTTCACCAAACGGCGGTGTTTTATCGGGTGCAAATTTTAACCAGGACAACCGAAGTTCCGCGCAGTTATGGCCTGGTTACTACCAAAACGTCATCAAGAATACCCATGATGTAATAACGCGCACAAAAGACGATCCCGCCAGGAGCAACCTGTATAATATGGCCCGTATTATTGAGGCATATGCATTTATGATCCTCACCGATACCTATAACTATATCCCTTATACCGAAGGTGGCGCCGGGTATTCTGATCAGATCTTTTTTCCAAAATATGATGCCCAGGAAGATATTTATCCGAAGTTACTGCAGGAATTTTCGGAAGCTTCCGCAGCGCTGAATGCGTCAGGAAGAGTAGAAGGAGCAGACCTGTTGTATGCCGGCAATATTGACCAGTGGAAAAAATTCGGATACTCTCTTTTATTAAGGGCAGGTATGCGTTTAAGCAAAGCAGATGCCGCCAGAGCCCAGTCAACGGTACAAGCAGCCTTTGCCGCAGGAGTGATCATAGAAAATAAAGATAATGCCCTAATGAGGCACGATGCCAACTACACAAACCCTATCGGCAATACACTTAACGCAACTGAAGCAGCGAATTTTTACCTGACCAAGCCGTTCGTTGATCAACTTAAAAATACCGCCGATCCCCGCTTATCTGCCATCGCCATACGATATGTAGGTGCCACCTCCGGACCTGGGCAAACAACGGATATTGCCTCCAACAGCCCAAGCGTTCAAATTGGAATGCCTATGGGAAAAGACAATGGTACCATAGTAGCTGCCGCCGCAGCCGATGGGTTGGCCAGCTTCTACGATTATAGCCAGGTAGACAGGCGACGCATGATAAAAAATTCTTCACCCGGATTTTTTGTTACCGCGTCGCAAACATTGTTGTTACTGGCTGAGGCGAGGCTAAGAGGCTGGATAACTACAGGAACGGAACAAGAGTACTACGATGCAGGCGTGAGGGCGCACATGAACCAGATGGAAAGCTATGATCCGGCAGCCGCTGTTCCGGCTTCGGCAATACAACCTTATCTTGATGCCAATCCGTATAATTCGGCAACAGGGCTCGATCAAATTAATACCCAATACTGGATTTCTTCTTTTTTAAATGGCCCGGAAGCTTTCGCTAATTTTAGAAGAAGCGGTTATCCATCTTTAACACCTAATCCTTATGGACAGCCAAATAACCCCGATGTGCCTAATGGTACATTTATCAGGAGGTTGACTTATCCTACCACCGAACTTTCTGCCAATACCGACAATGTAAATGATGCCATTGCACAGCAAGGTCCGGATCGGTTGGATACCAGGGTATGGTGGGATAAATAGAACCCTGATTTTTAAAATTGATGTAATAAGGGCCTTTTGTGTATACTTGAGGTCTTTATTTATGCTCGGATAAATAAGTTAGAACAGGTGTCAGACACTTCAAAAATGTCAGACACCTGGCACCCACCCGGCTTGAGCGGTTTATGTTCGTGAAAGATATCAGACACTGGAAATTTATCTGTAAAAGTATGCCCGAAAAAAAATTAAGAAGCTTTGACTGGTTTGGCAAATCTGATAAGATGGGATTTGTGCATCGCTCCTGGTTACGCAACCAGGGTTATCCCGATGATTATTTTAAGAACCGCCCGGTAATTGGCATTTGCAATACCTGGAGTGAACTAACACCCTGCAACGGGCATCTCCGGGATTTTGCAGAGATTGTAAAACGCGGGGTACTTGAAGCCGGTGGCGTTCCATTGGAGTTTCCGGTAACATCATTGGGCGAAACCATCATGCGGCCCACTACCATGCTGTTCAGGAACCTGGCGAGTATGGACGTAGAAGAAAGTATCCGCGCCAACCCACTCGACGGAATTGTTTTGCTTACGGGTTGCGATAAAACCACACCTTCCACCATTATGGGGGCATGCAGCGTTGACCTTCCTACAATCGTCGTTCCGGGCGGACCAATGCTCAATGGAAGGTTTAGGGGAGAATGTATTGGCAGTGGTTCTTTTAACTGGTTGATGAAAGAAAAGCAATCAGTAGACAATTTCACTGAAGAAGATATTCACGAAGTGGAAGTGGGGGTGGCCCGCAGCCAGGGGCATTGCATGACGATGGGTACAGC
>CAYMKT010000035.1:8287-27298 GCA_964391065.1 uncultured Terrimonas sp.
ATAGCGGGAAGGATAGGGGTTGACCTAAGCCTGGAAGATTTTGATACCATTGGCAGTAAAGTGCCGCTGTTGGTGAACCTGAAGCCTTCGGGCAAGTATTTGATGGAAGATTTTTACTACGCCGGCGGCTTACCCGTGGTCATCAGGGAAATGAAAAAATTGCTCCATAACGATGCTATTACGGTAAACGGCAAAACAATCGGAGAAAATAATGCCCAATCGCCCTGTTATAATAATGATGTTATTGCAACAGCCAGCAAGCCTATTCAAATGGAAGCAGGCATCGCTGTATTAAAAGGCAATCTCTGTGAAAATGGCGCTATTATCAAACCATCCGCCGCTACAAAAAAGTTAATGAAGCATAGGGGTCGCGCAGTGGTATTTGAAACGATGGAAGATTACCATCAGCGCATTGATGAGCCTGGATTGGATATTAATGAAGATTGCGTAATTGTTTTAAAGGGAGTGGGTCCTGTTGGGTACCCCGGAATGCCCGAAGTAGGGAATGTTGATTTGCCCATGAAGCTATTGCAGAAAGGGGTTAAAGACATGATCCGTATTTCCGACGGCAGGATGAGCGGAACTGCTGCCGGAACGGTTGTGCTTCATGTATCGCCTGAATCGGCTGTGGGCGGAACTTTGGCTTTGGTGCGGGATGGAGATATGATTGAAATAGACGTAGAGAAAAGAAAACTTCACCTCGACATCGGCGACGAAGAATTACGAACCCGGAAGGCGAACTGGATAGCGCCGGAACCCCAGGTTGCCAGGGGCTATGTGAAACTTTATATTGATCATGTACAGCAGGCCCATCTCGGTGTGGATATGGATGTATTGAGAGGCAGTTCGGGATCAATAGTAAAAAGGGATTTACATTAACAAAGTGATGGCATGACTTCGACTAACAAAAGTCCAAAACTCTTTTCGGTTCAAAATCAAACCATATTGCAGAATCAATTATTTTAGTGGATTAAATTACCCGCCAGGTCATCTGCAGCGTTTCAGCACCAATCAGTTGACCTGGAAGAATAAACCGCGATGGCCATATTATATATCCTTCTCAGTGTTGCTGCTATAGTTTTACTCATTACCCGACTTAAACTCCATCCATTTCTTGCACTGCTTTTAGTGAGTATTGTATTTGGATTGATTTCCGGCATGCCCTTCGATGTGCTTCTTACCTCCATAGAACGGGGTTTTGGAGACACCCTGGGCAAAATCGGGCTCATCATTATCCTGGGCGTTATTATTGGTGCATTTTTAGAGCATACAGGAGGCGCTATGACCCTCGCGGAAAACGTACTGGCTATCATCGGTAAAAAAAGAGTGGTAACCGCAATGGGAGTGGTGGGATATATTATTTCCATTCCCGTATTTGCCGACAGCGGCTTCATCCTGGTGTCGGCCCTCAATAAAAGCCTTACCAAAAAAGCAGGCGTGTCGCTCGCCGCCACATCTGTTGCGTTGGCCATGGGACTAATGGCCACGCATACCCTCGTTCCGCCAACACCGGGGCCCATTGCTGCTGCAGGCATTTTGAATGCCGACCTGGGAAAGGTAATACTATTGGGTTTACCTGTGGCTGCGGTGGCATTAATAGCGGCATTGATCTTTTCAAAAAAAGTGGCTGCTAAGACTTTTATTGACCCTTTACCCGCACCACCCGACAAGATAAGTGTGGGATATGCTCCCGGGATAATAAAGTCGGCGCTTCCCATTGTAATCCCCATTGTATTGATCATTCTTAAATCTTTGTCGTTTTTTTTGGCCGATGAAGGTTGGCAATCTTCGATGAAACATTTTCTTTCTTTTGTCGGAGACCCTGTTATAGCATTGATCATTGGGTGCTTGTTTTGTCTCACTTTGCCTGCAACCCTTAAAAGATCGATGCTATCAACAGATGGTTGGGTGGGCGAGGCCTTATTAAGCTGCACGTCTATACTGTTGATTACGGGCGCAGGTGGTATCTTCGGAAAAGTGCTGCAAAACTCGGAAGCAGGTGAATTAATGGGGAACTCATTGTCACAACTGAATATTGGCATCTGGTTGCCTTTTATCTTATCTGCCGCATTTAAATCCGCACAAGGGTCATCCACTGTGGCATTAATCACCACTGCATCTATCATGGTATCGTTGATGCCGGGCTTAGGATATACCGGCGAGTGGGATAAGGTGCTGGTTGTGCTTGCAATTGGGGCGGGCTCAATGATTGTATCACATGCCAATGATAGTTTTTTCTGGGTGGTTACCCAAATGTCGGGCATGGATGTAAAAACCGGTTACAGGCTCCACACGCTTGGTTCAGGTATCACCGGCGTTGCCGCAATGCTTACCGTGTTTGTACTTTTTAAAATACTGCATTAATTTATTACAGGAGTCCTATAAACCATAAAGTCGCCCGCAGCAATTGTCCCTGTCAGACCCGGTCACGAATACGGTTTTTATTGTAATAACATTTGGCTAACATTATCTGTTTTCTCCTTTAACATCAGGCGTTTGCTTTAAAAAATACAATGACGATTTGCGTTGTTCATTAAAAATTTCGGCTTTAACTGTTAAAACCTATATTTTCATGCTCCGAAATTCAAAACCAAAAAATATAATGACAGTGTTTTACAGGAAACGTCTTGCCGTTCAGTTTGCTTTATCTGGGTTATTAATCGCGGGCTTTGTAGCCTGCAAATCAGATCAATCTGCCTTTCTTACTATTCACAGGGATGCGCATATCGCTTTAGTGGGCAATAACCTGGGTTCGAGGATGATGAACTATGGTTATTTTGAAACAGAGATGCAGGTACGCTATCCCGATAGTACCCTTTATATCCGCAATTTTTGCGATGGAGGTAATACCCCTGGTTTTCGTCCGCATTCTGCCCGCAACGATCCCTGGGCCTTCCCGGGTGCGGAAAAGTTTCAAACGGAGTATGCCACTAATTCGGGGAGCATCGGCGAATATCCGTCGCCGGATGAATGGCTTACCCTCCACAAGGCCGATCTGATGATTGCTTTTTTCGGATACAGTGAATCTTTCCAGGGAAAAGAAGGGTTGGATAATTATAAAGCCGAACTGGATGCTTTTATCAAACACACATTGAGCCAGAAATACAACGGCGATACTTCCGTGCAACTGGCAATAGTGTCGCCCATTGCATTTGAAAATCTGTCGGATAGGTATGATCTGCCGGATGGGGTAAAAGAAAATCAAAACTTAGCGCTGTATACCAATGGCATGAAGGAAGTGGCAGCCCAAAATGGCGTGCTTTTTATAGATGCCTACACGCCATCTAAAAAGTGGTTTGAATCGGCTAAAGAACAGCTAACCATCGATGGCTCCCAGCTTAACGACGAAGGATACAAGAAATTCGCGGCTTTTTTGGCCGACGCAGTGTTTGGTAAAGTGGCGCCCAACCCGAAAGTGAACAGGGAACTTGTGCTGGAAGCGGTTTTGGAGAAAAACTGGATGTGGCACGATGACTATAAAATTCCAAATGGGGTGCATGTGTATGGTCGTCGCTACAACCCCTTTGGTCCCGATAACTACCCTGCCGAAATAAAAAAGATACGCGAAATGACCGCCATCCGTGATACCGCGATTTGGCTGGCGGCAACAAAGGGACAAAAAATGGACATCGCTGCTGCCGATAAAAACACCTCGCAACTACCTCCTGTAAAAACCAATTTTAACCCCAAACAAAATGGGAGTCTGAAATATTTGTATGGCCAGGAAGCGCTTGATAAATTAAAAGTTCCGCCAGGATTTAAAATAGAACTTTTTGCATCAGAAGAAGAGTTTCCCGACCTCGCAAAGCCGATGCAATTATCATTTGATAATAAAGGAAGGTTATGGGTTGCTGTAATGCCAAGCTACCCGCATTACAAACCCGGAGATCCAAAACCCAACGACAAAATCCTGATTCTGGAAGATACCGATAACGATGGCAAGGCAGATAAGCAAACCATTTTTGCGGATAAATTGCATTTGCCGCTCGGTTTTGAACTCGCTCCCGAAGGGGTTTACATTTCACAGGGCACCAATCTTAAACTATACACCGACACGGATGGAGATGATAAGGCGGATAAGAAAGAGATTATACTTAGCGGCTTTGACGATCATGACACGCACCATTGTATTCACGCTTTTACCACCGATCCTTCCGGCGCCATCTATATGGGAGAAGGAGTATTTCTGCATACCAACGTAGAAACATCGTATGGCACTGTTCGTGCTACCAATGGAGGGTTTTACCGGTACGCTCCGCAACTGCGCAAACTGGAACGAACCGCGCAACTCTCTATTCCTAATCCCTGGGGTATTGCTTTTGATGATTGGGGGCAACCTTTCTTCGCCGAAACGTCGGGCCCGGATGTGCGCTGGATGATGCCGGGAACGGTTTTGCCGCGTTACGGGGAAGCTACCCACAAATCTTTTAATTTAATTGAAGAAGCGCAAAAGGTACGCCCAACTTCGGGGCTGGAATTCATTTCAAGCCGTAATTTCCCCGATGAGATGCAGGGTGATTTACTGATCAACAACACGATTGGCTTTCTGGGTACTAAAGAACATGTAATACAGGATAGTGGAACCGGCTACGCAAGTCACCACCGGGTAGACCTCCTGATAAGTGAAGACCGGAACTTTCGCCCTGTGGATATGGAATTTGCTCCTGATGGTTCCTTATATGTTATTGATTGGCATAATATTCTTATCGGGCATATGCAGCACAACGCCCGCGATCCGCTGCGCGATCATTCGCATGGCAGGGTATATCGCATTGTGTACACCAAGAAACCATTGGTAACACCGGCAAAAGTGGATGGAGCAAGTATTGAAGAACTGTTAGATAATCTTAAACTTCCGGAATATCGTGTTCGCTACAGAACCCGCCGCGAGTTAAGGGAAAGGAATACCACAGAGGTATTGACGAAACTAACAGCATGGACACAACAACTCGATAAAAATGATCCTGGCTATGAGCACCAGCTATTGGAAGGATTGTGGGTGAGTTGGGGTTTGGATAAGGTAGACCAAAAACTGCTTCGCCAGTTGCTTAAGGCCAAAGATTATCGTGCAAGGGCGGCGGCGGTAGGCGTTTTACGTTATACCGGGCACCAGGTGACCGACCAGGCAGAACTGCTCACGCAGGCAGCCGGTGATGAGAATGGAAGGGTGCGTTTGGAAGCCATTGTTTCTGCATCGTGGATGGGCAAAGAAAAAGGACTGCCCATTCTGGCGGAGGCAGCTAAAAAGCCTTTGGACGAATGGATGGTGCATGCATATGAAACTGCAGTGGCTCATCTGAACGGACAGTCGGTAAAAGAGAAAAAACAAGCGGAAGTCGTTTCAAAGTTAAAAGGAAATGAATCGGAAATGTTCAAAGCAGGGAAAGCAATTTATGAACGTGAAGGATATTGCATTACCTGCCACCAGGCAGATGGCAAAGGACTTGCCGCTTCAGGATTTCCACCACTTGCCGGTTCAAAATGGGTGACCGGAAATGAAGACCGGCTAATAAAACTAGTTTTAAACGGGCTGCTTGGTCCCATGGAAGTTAACGGCACAAAATATACCGGGCAGGTGCCGATGACGCCTTTTGGGAAACTGCTTACCGATAGTGAAATAGCCGCGGTTTTAACCTATGTGAGAAACGCGCACGGCAATGAGGCATCAGCAATTTCTGCAGGTAAGGTTAAACAGGTAAGAGCAGCTACGGAGAACAAGGTTGACTTTTACTCGCCCGATGAGTTGCTGAAGCAACATCCCATGGAGAAATAATGCAGTTAACCGGTCAATATTTTTGCTTTTCATTTGTGATACCAGGAAGGAATTATCGCTTTCCTGGTATTTTTTTAGCGTGATATTGCTGAAGGTTCAAGAATGAGCCGGACAATCACTGATTGCGATCGCTGGCCGCTGGGCCTGCTTTTTAGTCAAATCAGCATCAGCTACAGATCCCAGTACACGATTTGCTCCAGGAATATTTCATACACTTCTTTCCAGCCCTGGAACATTTTATCGGTGCCAAAAAAATTATTGTGCCAGACAGTGATCATGGTGCCATCCACCTTCTTAATCACATTGTGATAATGCTGTATTTCACTAAAGGCTTGTGAGGGAGTGAGTTTTTGTTCGTAGTACGCATTGGCATCCATAAAACAAAAGGGGTATACCAGCATGGACGTTTTTGTTTCTGTACACAGGTTGTACCAGTAATACGGAGATGCAATGGATGCCCTGAAGCCATTTATGGTTCCGTAGCCCATCGAAAATTCATTTAAAATACCCTGTTCAATTAATTGCTGGTAGGTATTGGGCAGGCTAAACCTTATATAATGCTGGCGACTATGCACAACTTTACGGTTGATGATGTTTTCGAGGGTTTTTATTTCCTCGTCCAGCAACCTGTTATCATCGCCGCTCTGCCATGAGGGATGTATGCCCACATGATATCCCATAGCATGGTACTTGATTAGCTCCTGCATTTCTGCCTGGTGCGGATCAACATTTTTATCAAATTCCCCTGAAGATCCCGCTACCAGGAAAAAATAATAGGGTTGAAGCCCGAATTTTAAGTGCAAAGCATACAGCCACTCATATACGTCAAAGGGGTCTTCTTTTTTCTTTGTAAGTACATCAATACGTTCTTTTATTTCCGCCAATTCTCCTTTTAGAAGAGACCGCAGAAGCCCGCCTGCATTTCGCGCAATGCCTTTATGTAAATAGGAGTAGGCAATGTCAATATCGTAAGTGGGAATAAACCTGAATTTTTGTATCGCAAAAACCAGCATCGGGAATTTGGACTGCAGTATGCTCTGGAAGTCGGATAGCCATTGATTGATTAAGGGTTGTTGTAAAAAGCCTTCTTTGTAGGCAATGCTTTCTTTATGCGAAAACCTCCCGTATTCATCTGGTTGATGAGGTAAATATTCTTCGTACCTGCTAAGCAAATAAAAAGAAGCGGCAAAAATGTCAAAAGGGAAATCGCCATTTTCGGAAGGGAATAATACTTTGTAGGCCCCTCTTTCTTTAACGATGATATTTTGTGGACGAATGTTGTTTTCAAACAGCAAAGATGCAGGTACTATTCTTAATTCATCTTCTGCAATAGAATGTTCTGAATAATTGATTTTAGCGCCTTCATATTCAATAAACGTTTCCGGCGTGGAGGTATAGGATGTTTCTGTACCACAAAGATGCTGCAACAACACGTCGGCGATATACTGCAACCTTGGGCTGTTTAGGATCGTATAGATTAAAACCATGTATTCAGGGCGTATTTATTTACACAAAATAAACAACTGGGTGAAATCAACCGAAAAAATCCTTAGCCGTTTTGGGTTGATCATGCAGAATAGAACCGGAAACATTTATTTTGCAGGGCTATGCTGTTCTGTCCACATCTCGTTAAATGTTTTTGCAGGAAACTGCAATTTATTACGCTGCGTTGCCCAACCTTTAAAAATTTTACCGACTAACCAGTTTTTCATTTTTGCATTTCCCATATTCATCATGGAGCGGTGCAGCATGGCTTGTTTCCATCCCTTCCAGGCAACTCTTTCAGCAAAAGAGGTATGATGTTGTTCTACCGACAAATGCCTGTTGTGAAGCAGTAATTCATGAATATTAATTTTTACAGGGCACACCGCTGTGCAATTGCCACAAAGCGATGATGCATAACTTAAATGATTCCATTCCTTAAGGCCCTTTAGATGCGGGGTAATAACGCTGCCTATTGGCCCGCTGTAAGTAGTATTATAGCTGTGTCCGCCGATGTTTTTATACACGGGGCAGGCGTTAAGACAGGCGCCGCAGCGAATGCAGTACAACGCTTCCCGCGATTTTGTATCGGCTAAAAGATTGGTGCGGCCATTGTCTAATAATATCACATACATTTCTTCCGGTCCGTCTGTCTCACCCGGTTGGCGCGGGCCGGTAACGATCGTGTTATAGGAAGTAACAAACTGCCCTGTGCCATAGGTTGCAAGCAGGGGCCAAAAAAGTCCGAGGTCTAAAAATGACGGAATCATTTTTTCAATACCCACTATGGCAATGTGTACCGATGGCCAGCCACAACTTAGCCTGGCATTTCCTTCATTTTCAGTTATAGCCAGGGCGCCAATATCGCCGAGCAAAAAATTAGCTCCGGTGATGCCGATTTGTGCTTCCGTATATTTTTTTCGTAAAATATTGCGGGCAACCTGGGTAAGCTGTTCGGGGTTTAACCTGGAATCTGTTCCCAATTTTTCAGCAAAAAGTTTGGCGATATCCTCCTTGCTTTTATGCATGGCGGGCGTAACGATATGGTACGGCGGTTCCCCATCTAATTGCTGTATGTATTCACCCAAATCGGTTTCAATGCTTTCAATGCCATGTTTTTGCAAAAATCGGTTGAGTTGCAGTTCCTCGGTAACCATACTTTTGCTTTTTACAATGCTCCTGCATTTTTTTTCTTTACAGATGTGTAGTATTTCATCTAAGGCCTGTTCTGTGTTTTCGGCCCATATTACTTTACCGCCCCGTGCTGTAAACTGCCTTTCAAATGTTTCCAGTTGCTGGTCAAGGGTTTCGATAGCCCGCCATTTCAGGTTCTTGGCGCGTTCCCTCGCAAGTTGAAGGTTGTGAAACTGCTTTTTGCCGTTAGGTACGGCTGCGTTGTATTTTCCAATATTGTAGTTGATGGTTCTCCGATGCTCAAGGTCGGGGGCTTTAATGGTGCTTTTTGCAATAAAAGTAGATGCTTGTTCACTCATTTTCGGAGTAATATTGTTTAGCTACCTGGTCAAGAACGGCATAAAAATCTTCCCCATATTTTCTGATCAATGCTTCTTTTAGAAAAACATATACCGGAACCTGTAATTTCTTCCCTAACTGGCACGCGGGGTTGCACAAAGTTTCGCGGGGTTCGTAGTTCACCACTTCATATGTTTTCGTTTTCTTGGTTTTAACCGGATACAGGTGACAACTAATGGGCTTTTTCCAGCTTATTTTTCCATCCAGATAGGCCTGTTCAATTCCGCATTTAATAATGCCCTTTTCGTCGTAATGGCCGTACGCGCAGATTTTTCCATTAATGGTAGGGGTCACCCATCCAAAGTCGTTGTCTACATAATATTTCCCTCTTTGTTCTATTTCTTCCAACCCTTCTTTTGTAAGATAGGGTTTTACCGCTTCAAAAACCTTATTTAATATCTTAGTTTCTTCCCTGGTTAAAGGCGCGCCGGCATCTCCATCCTCGCAACAGCCGCCTTTGCACTTTACAAGGTCGCATACAAATTGTGCTTGCACAACCTCATCGCTCACCAGTATATTATCAATTTCTATCACAGTTTTTTTTATGAAGGTACAATATTGCTGAATGGGTATCGGGTTGGGTGAATGCCAGAAATATTTCAAACAGGCGAGGGCTCATAGAACATGATAAAGGGCTAACCATAAATCTTTTATTTCCACTGCAGTGTATTAATCATATGTTTCATATCCTGCTGCAAAAAATCGTACATAATGCGCAGGGAATCTTCGTTGGGGGTTTCATTAAAATACAATGCGCCACGCAGAAAGTGCTTGAGGGTATCGGTGGCGAAAAATTGCTTGCCTGTTGCCGCGTTACCGCCTACAGTAAAAAAAACGCCCCCAATGCCATTGGGTGTAACAAACGCCGAATCCTCAATCGACGACGCTTTTGTAGTATGTTTAAATGTAATTTTATAAGCATCTTCGCGGAGATTTTCGAAGCTGTTGAGCGAGGATGAATCTTTAAAGCCATTTTCAGTTTTTACTTTATAATTTGATCTTCCACCAATGGTTTTATAACTCAGGTAAATTCTTGCATTAAAAGACGGAATGTCAACATTGATCCAATAAGGATTGTCCGGGTTATCATCCAAAAGAGCGCTGTCTTTCATGATGTTGCTGTATACCGGGTATTCGAACCTATAAGGATAGCCAGCCTCATTGAACAATTGGTATTCGTGTTTTGGGAAGTCTACGTTAAAATATCCGGTAGGGCGGGGGGTGTAATCGCTGTTACAGGAGGCTACCAGGATAAGAAACAAAAATAAAGGCAGCGTCGCTTCTCTTTTAATCATTGTGGAAATACTTTGGTAACCTTTTATTGAGCCGCTAATAAACGGATGGATACTTTTACTTTTTTGATTCGGTTTTTGTCCAGTTCCAGCACGGTAAATTCAAAATCGCCAACCGGGAGCACCTGGTTCTCCTGGGGTATTTCGCCAGCCAACTCGAGCACAAGCCCGGCCAAAGATTCACTTTCTCCCTTCAACTGGCTGAAAGTATCGGTATTCAACCCCATGGCCTTACAGGCGTCCGAAATCATTATCCGCCCTTCAAAAATATAGGTGTGATCATCTATTTTCTTATTCACGCTTTCCTCATCATCAAACTCATCGCGTATATCACCAATAATTTCTTCCATGATGTCTTCCATTGTTACGATACCTTCCGTACCGCCAAATTCATCTACCACTACCGCAAAATGCGTATTCTTTTTTTGAAGTTCACGTAAAAGCTCCTTAATAAGGTTCTGCTCGGGAACAAAATACGGTTGCCGTAGTAATGAGTGCCAGTCAAAATCATTATTTTCATTCACAAATGGGAGCACATCCTTAGTATGTATAATGCCCACTATATCATCAAGATTGTTTTTATATACAGGCAGCCTTGAGTAGTGCAGGTATTCAATTTTATTTATCAGTTCACGAAAGCTGGTATTGTAATCAATAGCGCTTACATCGAGCCGCGTAATCATAATTTGCTTTACCGTAACCAGCCCGAACCTGGCAATTGACCTAAGGATATTTTTTTCTTCCTCCGTTGTATTTTCCGTGGCATTCATTTCTATGGCCTGGTCAATATCTTCCGGATTGTATACATGATGATGCTTGATGCCGCCAAAACTCCTTTCAATACCGGTCGTATATTTTACAAACCATTTACTCGCGCTGCTGAAAAAGCTGTATAAAACTTCAATAAGCAGCGAAGCGCTATACGCAAACCTTAGATTGTTTTGGGTGGCCGATACCTTGGGTAATATCTCCGCAAAAAGCACAAGCAGAAAAACAATGACGATTAATTTGATGATGAAATTCAAAAAAGTATTGGGTTGCTCCAGCAATTCATCCATCAGCACGTTGGTAACTATAATGGTGCCGATGTTTACGAATGCATTGGCGATCTGCATGGTGGCCAGGAGTCGTTTAGGCTGATCGAGCAATGTAATGATCCTCCTTGCCGCCGGATGCTGTTTTGTTTTGAGCATATTGATATCTCTGTAGGTGAGCGAAAACATAGCCACCTCGGCGCCAGACACGAAAAAGGACACGATCAGCAAGGATAGCAGCAGTATAATTAAAATGGTAATGCTCTGCGGGTTAACCGCCAGCAGTACGGGTTTAAATTTAAGCACATCGTTCAATATAACCGATGGATAATCCAAGTGCGTGTTTTTTTGTGAAGAATATTGTGTAATCAGAAAGGCAGGTCAAAGGCCTGCCAACTGTAAAATAACGTACAAAAATAAATATTCGTGTAAAATATTAAAAAGCCATGTTTTCGGAAGAAGAATCGCTGACGGGTGGAACATCGCTGCTAAATCCTTCAGGATGGTCGGTGATATGATTAGCGCCGTGAGCGCCGTCTACCCGTTTATCCAGCATAATCAGGTTGTCGCCCACCACCTCAGTGGCGAATTTCCGGTTGCCTTCCTTGTCTTCCCAGCTTCGCGTACGTAGTCTCCCCTCAATATATACTAAACTGCCTTTATGAAGATATTTTTGAGCCAATTCTGCCAATCCACGCCATAATACAACCGTATGCCATTCTGTTTGACTAATCAATTTCCCCGTGCGGTCTTTAAAAGTTTCTGTTGTTGCCAGTGGAAATTTTGCTACTCCGATATTCCCTTCCAAAAATTGAATGTCAGGATCCTTACCAAGGTTGCCGATTAACATTACTCTGTTTACTCCTCGCATAAAACTTATTTTAAATTCCTTCAAATGAACTTCTATCGTCAATGCTCCCTTAAATTTACATTTTTTTCCTGCAAATAGGTAATCATAAATTTGGGAAACGCAAAGTAGCTGAGCTCATGATAAGGCACCCCAACAAAATCTGCTCCTAACTCCGGTGGTTTTTTCAGCCTGATTTCTATAAATTGGCCGTGGAGCGTTTGATGGGTAAGTTGTTGGGTATACCGTTTTGAAACATGCGAAATAACACCCTCTTTTTGCTGGAGTAATTGCGATATAACCGGATGCAGGGTTAATGCTTTTTGAGTAAGCGCGGTTTGTGTTTCTACTAAAAAAAACTCATGCAAATTTTGCCAGATATCTTTGGCCGTTCTTTTTCTGATGAATACCTGGTTGTTGTATGATATAATAAAATAATATATCCACCTGGTCTTTTTCACAATTTTTTTTTCTTTTGCGGGAATGCTTTCCACCAGCCCCAGTTGAAATGCCTTACAGTTTTTTTGCATCATGCATACGTCGCACAAAGGCGCTTTAGGCTTGCAAATGATGGCGCCAAAATCCATAATAGCCTGGTTGTATACCGCAGGCTGCTTTTTATTTAATAGTTCAATAGCCAGTTTACCCAGGATAGCTTTACCTTTTTTTGAATCAACAGCTTTTTTGATTCCAAAAACTCTTGCTATTACACGCTGCACGTTGCCATCAACCACAGCATAGGGTAAGTTAAAAGCAAACGATGCGATGGCCGATGCGGTATAAGGGCCAATACCAGGCAAGGCCAACAGCGCGTCGTACGAAGATGGAAATACACCGTTATGGGTTTTGTCAACAATTTTGGCTGTCGCAATGAGGTTTTTACAGCGTGAATAATAGCCCAGCCCTTCCCAAAGCTTAAAAATTTTTGTTTCAGGAGCGGTGGCCAATTGCCGTACGGTGGGGAATGCACCAGTAAACTTCAGGTAATAATTCCAGCCTTGCTCCACCCTGGTTTGCTGAAGGATGATTTCACTTAACCAAATCTTGTATGGGTCTTTTTCAGCCTTCCAGGGCATATCCCGCCTGTTGTATTTCTTGTTCCACCTGAGCAGGGTTTTTGTAAAAAATGGCATCATATACGGGTAATTAGCTGCTATTCAAGCATCTGCCAGACTTTTTATTTATATAATATACAATTTTCTGATATTCTCTGCGTTCAGTAATAATCAAATGTAAAACTGCGGGCATACGCGAAATTTTTATCGCTGCGTGAGGGACAGGAAAAAATTTAGAATAATAATTTGCAGGAAATACATTATTTGTGTTATTTTATCGTTGAATTTCATTTACTTATAAAAACAATACCATGAGAAAAGCTGATCTTATTAACAATATCTCCGAAAAAACAGGAATTCCAAAAGTAGACGTTTTAGTTACATTAGAAACCTTGTTCAAGGAGGTTAAAGAAAATCTTTCTAAAGGCGAGAATATTTATATCCGCGGATTTGGAAGCTTCATTACCAAAAAGAGGGCTGCCAAAATAGGACGTAATATCAAGAAAAACACCGCAGTACATATCCCCGAACATTATATACCTGCATTTAAACCCGCTAAAGAATTTGTTCACGAGGTAAAAAAATTACAGTCGGCAAAACCAGTAGAGGAGAATTTTGATGATGAGACGGAAGATAGCATTTAACTTTGCTCCCAAATTAAAAGCGAGTGAAGAAGCAACAATGGACGGTTGTAACGTCGGGGCTCATCCTTTTAGTGAGCCTTTATTTTTTTGGAAGAACGAAGCCTAATGCTTCAAATTTACCAACTACGCAGGCCGCGTCTGCACATAGCGATGAAGCCTTAACTTCTCAATCTATCCTCGAAACGGCTAAATCCAGGCTGTCGCCGCAACGGCAGGCTTGGCTTACTGCCAGGGAAAACTCTATTACAAGAGGAGATGTAGCCAGTCAGAAAATAAAGTTGTACGATGAATTAGCTACTTTTTGGAAGGATTCTGCCCACGTTTTCGAGCCTTTTCTGTATTATCTCGGAGAAAAGTCCAAATTGGAAAATTCTGAAAAAAACCTCACCTTTGCTGCCCATTTGTATTTAAAGCAGCTTAAAGGTGTAGATCAACATGCTTTACAGGTATGGATGGCCAACCAGGCTGCTGGTTTGTTTAAAGAGGCTTTAACGCTGAACCCCGACAATGATTCAAGCAAAATAGGATTGGGAAGCAGTTATATTTTTGGTGCGTCCGGTGCGTCGAGCCCGATGGAAGGCATTCAAAAGATACTGGAAGTGGTTAGACGGGATTCTGCAAATATGTATGCGCAGTTTATGTTGGGTTATGGTGGAATAATGACCGGGCAGTACGATAAGGCAATTGAACGATTGAATATTGTTGTAGCCGCCGAACCCGATAATACAGAAGCTATTTTTTTACTGGCAGAAGCTTACGAACGGCATGGCGAAAATGCGAAAGCAGCGCAATGGTATGAAGCGGGTAAAAAGTTTATCCAAAATCCGGAGGCGCTGAAGGAAATAGACGAACGGATTAATGCATTGAAATAATAATACTTAACTAATAAAAACTATTTGGTTTATGCCTTGTGGTAAAAAAAGGAAACGTCATAAAATTGCTACTCATAAGCGTAAAAAGCGCCTCAGAAAGAATCGTCATAAGAAGAAAAACAAATAACCGTTGCTGTTTTCAACGCGTATACCTGCGCTGAAGGATATATGTAATGTGAATTGAAGGTTGCCATATCCACATTTGCATATGGTGCGAACTGTATGCGCGAATAATCTTCCTGATTCGGTTTCCTCCTGTTTGTTTGATGGTTCATTTAAAGGCTTTTTGCTTTGAACAAAGAATTAATTATTAATGCGGCTCCTGTGGGCGTTGAAATCGCCCTGATGGAAGATAAAAAGCTGGTAGAATTGCATCACGAAAAAGCGGATGCCAGTTTTGCCGTGGGCGATTTGTACCTGGGGAAAGTAAAGAAACTCATCCCGGGGCTCAATGCCGCTTTTGTAGACGTGGGCTTCGAAAAAGATGCCTTCCTGCATTATACGGATCTGAGTCCCTATGCCCGCTCTCTGCTCAAATTTACCCAACAGGCCATGAACGATAATGGGGGGCAGCCTTTTGATTTTGCGCAATTCCAAACAGAAGCTGAAATTATTAAAACCGGCAAGATCAACGAAGTATTAGGTCAAAAACCCAATATACTGGTCCAGATTTTAAAAGAGCCGATCGCAGCTAAAGGTCCGCGCCTGAGTTGTGAAATTTCCCTGCCTGGCAGATTTGTGGTGGTTACACCCTTTAATGATATTATCGCTGTTTCCCGGAAAATACATTCATCTGAGGAGCGAAAGCGCCTGCATAAAATTGTTGAATCCATTAAGCCAAAGAATTTTGGCGTAATTGTTCGAACAGCAGCAGAAGGGAAAAATACAGCGGAACTGCACGAGGATTTAATCATGCTGGTAGAAAGCTGGAGAAGTTTGCAGGCAAATCTAAAGGGAGCCGTGGCGCCTTCTAAAATTTTAAGCGAGCAAACCAAAACCAATAGCATGCTGCGGGATCTTCTGAACGAAGATTTTAACCGCATTGTAGTAAATGATAAGAACATTTACAACGATACCCGTAATTACATTCAAAAAATAGCGCCTGAAAAAAAGGAGATCGTTTCTTTTTACCATAATGGTACGCCCATTTTCGACCAGTATGGTATAACCAAACAGGTGAAAGCTTCTTTTGGTAAAACCGTGAATTTGCCAAGCGGCGCTTATCTCATTATTGAACACACCGAAGCGCTGCACGTGATTGATGTAAACAGCGGTTACAAAAGTGTGAGCAATAACCAGGAAATGAACGCCCTGGAAACCAACCTAGAGGCGGCTACTGAAATTGCCCGACAGTTACGGTTAAGAGATATCGGCGGTATAATAGTGGTAGATTTTATTGATATGAAGTTGCCCGACAATAAGCGAAAGCTCATTGAGGCGATGGAGGAATGCATGAGGGCCGATAGGGCCAAGCATGCCGTGCTGCCTATTTCAAAATTCGGGCTAATGCAAATTACGCGGCAGCGTATGAAGCCCGAAATGAATATCAATACCCAGGAAGTATGCCCCACCTGTAACGGGTCGGGTAAAATTTCATCTACCCTGGTGCTGGAAGATGAAATTGAAAAAAACATCAGTTACCTGGTCATGCAAAAGCATTCGGGGCTTACCATTGTGGTACATCCCATCATATATGCCTACCTCACCAGGGGTTTTATTTCCATCCGCCGCAGGTGGAGCTGGAAATACAAACAGAAAATGAAGCTGAAAGCCAATAACAATTATTACCTCACTGAGTTTCATTTTTTTGACAGCAACGAAGAAGAGATAAAGTTGTAGAGCGTGATTTTTCCATTAACGGGTATACCTGAGAATTGTCCCTATGGAGCCACTTGCCCATCCATGATTTGCATCTGTAAAATGTAGTTCTATGGCTCCGGAATTTCCACCCTCCTGTCTAAATCTAACCTCCTTCGACCAACTCAATCCCCCATCGGTGGTTTTATAAATGCTTTTTTGTGTATTGAAATACCCGAGATTTCTTGTCACGAAATGTATGTCAATAGCAACTCCCTGTGTGTCGGTATAGACGATATTCCAGGAAGCGCCACCATCTTCAGTTTTCAGAATATTATTTTTGTTGGAAATGTAACCGGTATTGGCATCATGGAAAAATATTCCTCCAATAGTCCACGAAAATAAATCTGAGTCGATCTTTACCCAGTTTTGGCCTCAGTCTGTTGTTTTATATAAGCCGGTGGAAACACTTACCCAGCCATTTATTTCATCGGCAAAATATAAAGTTTTATAAAAACGGGTTGAAGGGGTAAAAGCATACAAAAGTTCCCAACTGTTGCCGCCATCTGTTGTTTTCCATACATTATCACCTATTGCATACGCCATATTTTCGCTCACAAAAAAGGCGTCATAGATTCCGCCATCGCAAAACAAAATAGAATGGGAAATAGGACAGTTATTTTTCGCATGCAAAATATTTTCAAAACATGAATGTACTACGATTATAAGTGCAGGATATGGTATGCTGCATGCTAAAAAGTTTTACCTTCCCTTCCTGCATTTTATATCAAAACAATTTCTGTTGAATCGCTTTATTGTTGGGCTTTTTTTATTGATTTCTCATAATGCTGTAAAGGCTCAAAAAGAGAATGCTTCGTTCCAACTGCATATTCACAAAGCATCCTCTGCCATTAAAATTGATGGAATAGCCGATGAACAGGCATGGTTAGATGCGGAGCATGCCGCCGATTTTTATATGGTGCTGCCCATGGATACAAGTTTTGCCAATGTTCGTACGGATGTAAGCATGACGTATGACAATGAAAATCTTTATCTCCTGGCAATATGCTACAATTACGACAAAGGCAGGCATATGGTGGAATCGCTGCGCCGCGATTTTTCGTTTGTTAAAAATGATAATTTCCTGCTGTTCATGGACACTTTCGAAGACCAGACCACCGGCGTTTCTTTTGGCGTAAATGCTTTTGGGGCGCAGTGGGATGGCGCCATGTATGATGGAGGCAAGGTAGATCTGAGCTGGGATAACAAATGGACTTCTGTTGTAAAAAATTATGACGATAAATGGATATTTGAAGCTGCCATTCCTTTTAAAACCATCCGGTATAAAAAAGGGGCTATGCAATGGGGAATAAACTTTAGCCGCAACGACCTTAAAACAACTGAAAAGTCGAGCTGGACGCCCGTGCCGCGCCAGTTTCCAACGGCTTCCTTGGCATATACCGGATCAGTAATATGGGATGAGCCGCCACCGGCGCCAAGGTCTAATATCTCCGTTATTCCATATGTGCTGGGCGGGGTAGCAAAAAATTATGTTACCGATTCAAAAGCCATTTTCGATAAAAACATTGGAGGCGATGTTAAAATATCATTGGGCCCCTCATTAAACCTTGACCTCACTGCTCGTCCCGATTTTTCGCAGGTGGAAGTAGATAAGCAGGTAACAAATCTCAGCAGGTTTGAATTGTTTTTTCCGGAACGGCGCCAGTTCTTTCTGGAGAACGGCGATCTTTTTGCGAATTTCGGGTATGCCGATATCCGGCCGTTTTTTTCAAGGCGTATAGGATTGGGCGTACCCATTGATTTTGGCGCAAGGCTCAGCGGCCGCCTCGATGAAAACTGGCGCATAGGCGTAATGGATATGCTTACCGCCAGCGTGGATGAAACCGGGTTACCCGCCCAGAATTTTGCAGTGTTATCCTTACAGCGCAAGGTTTTTAAACGCTCCAATGTGGGTTTTATATATGTCGATAAAGCTTCGCTTAATTATCATCCCGGTGCAATTGCCGACAGCAGCAAAACCACTTATTCCCGGTATAACAGGAATGCAGGCATTGAATATAACCTGGCATCATCGAGCAACCGGTGGACTGGAAAGGCGACCATATTAAAATCCTTTCAGCCGGGAGTTTCAACTGACGACTGGACGCAGGCTGCCAATATTAAATACAGCAGCCGCAAATGGCTGATTGCTGCCGAAGCACAGCATGTGGGCAAGAGTTACACTGCCGAAGTGGGTTATGTGCCCCGCAAGGGATACTATAAGTTGAATCCATCCGTCACCTACTATTTTTTCCCCAAAGGAGGCGGCATATTGAGCCATGGACCGCAACTCTCCGGCAATTACTATTTTAATAATGAGTTCAGGGAAACAGATCATATCAATATCCTTTCTTACCTGTTCACTTTTCGTTCCAGGAGCACATTGAATTTAATCGCGCAGGACGACTACGTGCAATTGCTGAATCCTTTTGATCCAACAAACACCGGTAAAGATTCACTACTGGCCGGCACAAAGCACCAATGGAAAACGATCGGGTTTGAATATATTTCCGCGCCGCAACATTTGTTTACCTACACCTGTTCGTTGCATTACGGTGGATACTATGCCAATGGGCATTTAATTTCAGCGAACAGTGATATTGGTTACCGGTTTCAGCCCTA
>CAYMKT010000035.1:27398-30284 GCA_964391065.1 uncultured Terrimonas sp.
TTTTTACTACTTATATTCAATACAATGAGCAGCAAAAAAATGTAAACATTAACGCCCGCTTTCAATGGCGTTATCAACCCGCTTCGGACCTTTTTCTGGTGTATACAGACAATTATTATCCCGGACCCCTGGCAGTGAAAACAAGGGCGTTCGTTTTAAAATTTAACTATTGGTGGAACCTTTAGGGAATGCACGTGCACGAACTAATATTGTCGTACCAATACAAACCAATCATTTTATCTTTATTTTATATAAAAATTACACTATGGCTTTAGCAATTGGTTCAAAGGCTCCTGCTTTCAAATTATTTAATACAGACAGGAAGGAAGTTTCGTTAAGCGATTTTGCTGGGAAAACATTAGTCATTAATTTTTTTCCTGCAGCCTTTACCAGTGTTTGTACCGAACAGTTGTGCAGCAACCGCGACGAACTGAGCTTTTACAATGAAATTGGCGCGGCAGTGGTAGGCGTATCGGTAGACATGCCTTTTTCACTGGGCATTTTCAAAATGCAGAACAATATCAATTTTGATCTGTTGTCTGACTTTAACAAGCAGGTTATACATGAGTACGAAATGTACCATTGCAATTTTGCTCTTGGCATCAAAGGGGTAGCCAAAAGAGGCGTTGTGGTAATTGATCCGGCAGGCATTGTTGTTTACAGCGAAGAAACCGCTAATCCAGGCGCCCAGGTAAATTTTGCAGCTTTAAAAGAAGCGCTTGCAAAACTGAAGTAAGCGGGCGATTTCGGTTAGTTCCTGCTAACGGCTTTCGTCTCCCCGTGGGGCAGGCTTAATAACCCGCCCCATGCTAATGTAGAATCTGCTATTGCGCGTGTTTCAGGTAAATGAAGAGCTGCAATGCACCCGGTTTATTACAATACAACGGAGTTGTTAGTTAAGTTTCTTAACTGCAACATCTTCAATGGTACGAATCTCTTTCGAAATGGAAAAGGATTCAGTGTGCCTGTTGGTTTTGTCGCCAAGGATAAACACGACTTTGTTTGTCTCCAATTTGAGCAAAAACCTTTTGTTGAAGTTAATATCAGAAAATGCATCCTGGAAAATGGTGGTACCATTCTCATCTTTAATGGTAACCAGGAATCTTGTACCATTAACATTGTTGTACTTCACATCAAAAATAAGAGATTCCTCATTTGTTCCTACGTAGCGAACTTCGGCAGTTTTTTCAAGTGGGTCGCCACCTGAAACGGGGCTTGCTGTTGCTGAAATGGCTGCGGTAGAAATAGCGATTGCGAATAATGATGCACGGATGGCAGAGAAAAATGTACGTGGTTCCATATGTATTTGTTTTTGTTTACTTCGTTTTATGGAAGCAATCATTAATCATATGGCGTGCATGGTAAGCGAACGAAAATGATGTAATCAATATGGCAAAACTGACATGTTTTTGGCGAAGCATCCGGAGCGGCAATGGGAGATAGCAAAAGTCGGCAGCAATTATGAATCGAAAGTTATGGAAAGCTTAAGAGCAAGTTAAATCGGGCAGTGGCTTAATGTTGCTGCAATGCGTAAGAATAACGCAAAGCTAAGAAAATATTGTTTGTGGCGAAGTATTTTTAAAAAAATAGTTGTTTATGGCGAAAATTGATACAATATTGGCTACTCCATCTTGATAAACAGGCTGACAATGCGGAAAAACATACATAATTTAGATTTACATATATCTATGCCTGTTCCTAAAATTTTGCAAAAGAATACTTGTAGGCTTCGGGTCACTCACAAAGCCCGGCTCTAACAGGATTCCAATGAATATAATCCAATTTTTTCCAACGTTGTTTGTGTTAACAAAAACGAGAACAAAAAATAATTGGTAATAAAAAGAAAAAAGCCTCAAAGTTTATTTTAGCTCTCCGCAGTCTGCCTCGATTAGCCTTTACCCTCCCGCAGCGTCCGGCCAATACACAAGGCCGGGAGTTGAGACGCGGAGAACATAAAGGGATTTAACCGTCATTGCGAAGCGTTGCAGGATGACGGAAGTCAGAAGAATTTTTCACGCTGAAGCAATCCGCTCATGCGAAGCACCAGCAGCCAGCCAATCATTAGAAAAGACACCCCGTCCAGCAAATTAATCCTTCTCCGGACAGTGGGATTGCCACGACTCCTGTAAATATTTACTCACTTCATTTATAGGATTAGGAGTCTCGCAATGACGTTCTGGAATGAAACCGTCATTACGATCCGCCGCGGCGGAGAAGGCAGCCGGTCTGACTATGCACAAGGCAATGCTGCGAAACCTTTTGCCCGCGTTGGTGTTCAAAATGATTATTGTAAAAAAGTAAATGATATAACTTGTAAAGGCTTGGGTGTTGTTGGTGAAGCTTGTGCACACAAACTTGCGCGCAACAGCGGCAACGGTGCAAAACAGATTTTAAAAAGTATCAATAAATTTTTAAATGGTAATTAGATGAAAAAAGTGTATTTATTTTTGATTTATGTTTTTGTCATAATATCGCTTTTTCCACTAGTCCAATTTGAGTATTATAGACGAACACTTACTTTGGAACATTCGCCAGTAAGTTCTTTCTGGGTGGATTTTAGAAGTTCATACAGTGTTCTTTTTCTCATTGTTTGCGGAATAGTTTTGCTTTGGAAATACAGCAGAGTACATAAAATTTTAGGAGCGATATTTATGATAGTGGGACTCTATTATTTCATAAATATTGTTAGGGATTTCGGATGATATTTAAGATACTTCGTTCACTGCAGTTTTTATGTTTTTCTCCGGCGTTGGTGTTCGCCGCCCCGCCGTTGTAGTGTATGCACGACTGAGAAATCTGTTAGACTGTAGCGCTATTTTCGGCAGATTTCTCCTTCATGTATAATTCTTCTCAACTTCATCATCCGTTCGTTCAGTCGAAATGACG
>CAYMKT010000036.1:0-12419 GCA_964391065.1 uncultured Terrimonas sp.
AACTTCTCCCCATTCACATAAGTACTCAACACTTTTGTCTGCAAAATAGCCTGTGTGTCACAATCCATAATATCGGTATCGGTTATACTAAAATCGGCCCATTTCCCTTTTTCAATGCTTCCCTTTTCTTTTTCTTCAAAATTTCCCCTGGCTGCCCAAATGGTCATGCCACGTAAGGCCTGTTCTTTTGTTAGCGCTTCCTGTGTTTCGAATCCCTGCGGAGGGTAACCGCTGGCATCTTTTCTTACCACGGCTGCATAAAAAGTTTTAAATTGATTAATATCCTCCACGGGGAAATCTGTTCCCAATACGATCCATCCGTTTTGTTCCAAAAGCGATTGATAGGCGTAGGCGCCTTTTATGCGTTCGCTACCCAGGCGGTCTGTTGCCCAATACATATCTGAAGTGGCATGGGTAGGTTGCACGGAAGGAATAGCGTTGTACCTGCCAAATAGTTCCATATCGTTCATATTCACCACCTGGGCATGTTCTATCCTCCAGCGGCGGTCGTTTTTCCCCTTTAGTATGGAGCCAAACTGTTGCAATGCCATGCGGTTGGCCGAATCGCCGATCGCGTGTATACATGCCTGGAAGGGCGAGTCAAATATTTTTTCAAGCGATTGTTGGTAGTGGTTGATATCATCCAGTAAAAAGCCACTCCAGTTGGGCTTGTCATGGTAAGACTGCAGCAGGCAGGCGCCTCTCGATCCCAATGCGCCATCGGCAAACAATTTAAAACCCGAAATATGCATCCGGTCACTTTTGTATATTCCTTTAGCTAAGTAGTGATCATAATTAGCTGCTGCATCGGACAAAAGCACCGTCAATTTCATTTTGAGCTTTCCGTTTTTTTGCAAAGCATCCAAATATTCCACCTCGGCTCTGCTCAATCCGCAATCGGTAATGGTAGTTAGCCCTGTACCCAAACAATTCATTTCGGCTGTTTTAACCAGTTTTTCCATTATTTCACTATCCGGCAACGGAATAATGCCGCTTACTTTTCCAACGGCATTATCAATTAAAATACCCGTAGCTGCATTGCCTTTTGTTTCAACCATTCCGCCTTGCACGGTATCCCCGGCTTTAATGTTCGCCAGTGTTAATGCCCGTGTGTTGGCGATGGCTGCATGGCCGTCTATGCGGGAAAGAAAAACAGGGTTTTCGGGAAATGCCTTATCCAGCATTTCTTTCGACGGGAAGGATTTTTGGCGCCAATCGTTTTGGTCCCAACCTTGTCCGCTTATCCATTGTCCAGCGCGAATTTTGTTTTCTTTGACAAATTCAGCAATCCGTGAAATACAGGCTTCCCAGCTTTCTGTACCTACCAGGTTTACTTTTGCCAGGGAAAGCGCATACCCATAAAAGTGGGCGTGTCCATCTATAAAGCCCGGATAAATTGATTTTCCACCAGCATCAATAATGTTAGGTGAAGTATAGGTTTGCAATACCTGTTCGTTCGTTCCTGTGGCAATAATTTTGCCTTCTGTCACCGCAAATGCTTCTGCTATAGTAAAGCTGCTGTCTACCGTATACACTTTTCCATGGTGCACAACCAGGTCAACCGTTATTTTGGAATGGCAGGACATACAAGTGAATATAATGAATGCGGCACAGCATATTTTCATAAAAGCCAGTTTGTGTGAACCAAATGTAGTTTAAAAAAGATTGAAATGCGGGCTCCTGATTACTTTGGCTGATCGCTTTATTATACATTTACACCGGGAAAAACTAACACATGTACAGTAAAGAACATGCCAGGCAGTTACAGGAAAAAACAACGGCGCTTTTGAAGCAAAAGGAAGACGGGTTATCCAAAAATGCGCTGGGCGAATTACGCGCAGTATTGCGTTTTCACGAATACCGGTATTATGTGATGAATGACCCTTTAATTGCAGATGCGGAGTATGATCAGTTGTATAAAAAGCTCGAAAAGATGGAGGCGGATGATCCTTCCTTCATTACACCGGATTCACCTACACAGCGCGTTTCTAAAGGATTGATCAAAGATTTTCCTAAGGTACAGCACCTGGTGCCCATGCTGTCGCTGGATAACTCTTATAATGCGGCTGACCTTATTGATTTTGACCGGAAGGCGCGGGAATTATGCCGGTTGGATGAAATTGAATATTGCATTGAGCCCAAATTTGATGGCGCCAGTATTTCCCTGATATATGAAAATGACATGCTGTTACGGGGCGCTACCCGCGGCGATGGTGTGGTGGGTGACGACATCACCGCCAATATACGGCAGATCAGGTCCGTTCCGCTTTATGCAAAATTTTCCGGCTATGGTATTCAACAAATTGAAATAAGGGGCGAAGTGTTGATGAATAAAAATCATTTTAAAGCCTACAATGATTTAATGGAAGAAGAGGGCATGCCGCGTTTAGCCAACCCACGTAATGCTGCTGCGGGCTCCCTTCGAATAAAGGATCCTAAAATAGTTGGCCGTAGAAATTTAGAGGCGTTTTTATATCACGTAAGTGACGTTAATCTCCAGCCCACACATCATTCGCCATCCGTTTTGCAAACGCATAGCGGTACCCTGGAAATGCTGTGGCAACTTGGATTCAGAAGTCCCGAAAAGGAAAAAAAGGTGATTAAGGGTATTGAAGGGGTAATCGCCTATTGTGCTGCATTTGAAAAACAACGGGATGAATTACCCTATGAAATTGACGGCATGGTCATTAAGGTAAATAAGCTGGAAATGCAGGAGCAGATGGGCATGACTACTCATCACCCGCGTTGGGCAATTGCGTATAAATTTAAGGCCCGGCAGGCAACGAGTAAATTAATGGCTGTAGAATTCCAGGTAGGAAGAACCGGAGCGGTTACGCCCGTGGCCAAGATTGAACCGGTTTCGGTGGGAGGGGTAACCGTGGGGAGCATTTCGGTTCACAACGAAGATTATATTAAAGATAAGAATCTGAAACTGGGCGATACCATACTTATTGAACGGTCGGGCGACGTTATACCCCAGGTGGTGAAATCCTTTCCTGAATTAAGAACCGGTGATGAAAAAGTAATTGAGTTTCCACGGCAATGCCCGGTATGCGGGTATCCCCTGGAAAAGCCGGAAGACGAGGCGGTATGGCGTTGCAACAACAGCAATAGCTGTGAGGCGCAGATTGTAGAGCGTATTATCCATTTCAACAGTAAGGATGCGATGGATATACGCGGGCTGGGCGATGCCATTGTAAGAAAATTGTACGCGCTGCAATACCTGAAAGATATCCCCGGAATATATCGCCTGCCCTTTGATAAAATCAGGCAGTTGGAAGGTTTTGGTGAGAAAAGTGTAACCAACCTTGCCGCAGCAATAGAAGCTTCCAAAAGCCAACCGTTGCATCGGCTCATCTATGCTTTAGGCATCCGGTATATAGGCGAAACAACCGCAAAGGTTTTGTCAAACCAGGTCAGCCACCTCTTAGAGTATTCCGGCTATTCCCTTGACCAATTGCAGGAACTCGAAGACATAGGCCCAAAAGTTGCCGGAAGTGTTCACCAGTTTTTTCACAATGAACAGAATATACAATTGCTGCAGCAACTTGAAGCCATTGGATTGCAACTTAAAAATGTAAAGAAGGAATATCATTCGGCGGGTAACCTCACCGGTCAGACTTTTCTTTTTACCGGTACGCTTAACAAGTTGAAGAGAACAGTTGCCGAAACGATGGTGGAGGAAAACGGCGGCGCTATTTTGAGTGGCGTGAGCAGTAAATTGAATTACCTGGTGGTGGGAGAGGATGCCGGTTCCAAATTAGAGAAAGCTAAAAAAATCGCAACTATAAAAATTATCAGTGAAGATGAGTTCCTGAAAATGATACATGCAGAGGCAGAATAAAGCACTCACCGGCAAAACCCAACCGCAAGGCCTACTGTAAAAATAAATATGCGAAGCCATTGTAATTTAGTATTTTTATAATACGTAAAATATCATCTCATGATAAAGAAAACTCCCGGAGAAACCTGGAAGCCGTTACAGTTCTCTGGATGGAAGCAACTTCGCAAGAAATATGCGGTGTCCAACCTTGGCAAAATTGCCAGCTACACAGATGACATTCACACCGACGGGCAGGTATTAAGCGGGTCTTTAACAACAGGCTACCGCAGTCTTAATCTTCATCGCCCGGATAATAAAGGCACCCTTTACATTCACAGGGAAATCGCCCGCCTCTTCTGTAAAAAGCCATCACCCAAGCACCAGTTTGTCATCCATCTCAATTACAACAAAACAGACAATAAAGCTTCCAATTTGAAATGGGCTACGCTGAGTGAAGTAAGCCGGCATCAGCAAAAAAGTCCGGCCAAAATCGCGTATAAAAAGATCCAGGCCAATCGTTCGTCCGGTTTAAAATTAAATGCCAACCAGGTTAGTGCTATTAAAAAAACGATTGCTGATCCCCGCCGCAGGCTCACTTACAAACAACTTGCGGAGAAATACAACGTAAGCGAAATGACACTTTACCGGATTAAGAGTGGCGAAAATTGGGCAAGGGTAAAGTAGGATTAGCCGTTACGCTCTAACAAACAGCCATCAACTCACCTCATTCCATTGAGCTGTTAACCCGCCTCATTTATTATAACCATTCCCATGCTACAACCAACCACAATCAGGTTCCTAAAAAACCTTAAGACAAATAATAGTAAACCCTGGTTCGATGAACACCGGAATGAATATGAAGCGGCCAGAAGCGATTTTGGTGCGTTTATTCAATCGGTAATAGATCAGTATGGTAAAACGGACCCTTCCATCGCTTCTTTAAGCGCAAAGGAATGCATGTTCAGGATTAACCGCGATATCCGTTTCAGCAAAGACAAAACGCCGTATAAAAAAAATTTTGCGGCCAGCATTAATCAGGGTGGTAAGAAGTCCATTTTTGGAGGCTACTATTTTAACCTGGAGCCAGGCAATAGTTTCGCAGGTGGAGGTATATGGATGCCGATGCCGGCGGAAACACAGAAAATAAGACAGGAAATAGATTATTGCTGGGATGAGTTTAAAAAAATAACCGGTTCAAAAAAGTTTATAACCACTTATGGTGGACTGGAAAAGGAAGCGGCAATTTCACTTACCCATATCCCCAGGGGGTATGCGAAGGATAATCCCGCAGGCGCATACCTCAAACTTAAAAGTTGGATTGCCACGCGGCCAATCAGCGACAAAGAGTTGACGTCCGAAAAGCTCCTCCAACTCACCGTAGATGCTTTTAAAACGATACAGCCCCTCCTGGTATTTCTGAACCGTGCTATAGAATAATAAAGGCTGCTTTGAAAATATTATCAAAGCAGCCCCAAAAAATACGAAGGATTATAACAATTTTTTTTCAGCCAGGTATTCGGCAATTTGAACCGCGTTAGTGGCTGCTCCTTTGCGGAGGTTGTCGCTAACAATCCACATGTTTAATGTATTAGGCTGCGATTCGTCCCGTCGTAACCTGCCCACAAACACTTCATCTTTTTCATGCGCGTCTTTGGGCATGGGGTATAGGGCATTAGCCGGATCATCCACCACAACTACTCCTGGCGCAGCACTTAATATCTCCCGTACGGTATTAAGATCATAGTTTTTTTCAAACTCAATATTTACGCTTTCGCTGTGTCCGCCCATTACTGGAATACGAACCGTAGTAGCCGTTATGCGAATGCTGTCATCCCGCATTATTTTTTTGGTTTCATTCACCATTTTCATTTCCTCCTTGGTATATCCATTATCCAGGAATACATCAATTTGGGGAATAACATTTAAGTCGATAGGATATGGATAAGCCATGGGATAAGCTACCTTACCTCCATTTAATGCCTGGCTTCGCTCGCCCTGTAATTGCTCTACTGCTTTTACGCCGGTACCGGTAACGCTCTGGTACGTGCTTACGATAATCCTTTTGATATTGTATTTTTTGTGCAGCGGGTTAAGGGCTACCACCATTTGTATGGTTGAACAATTGGGGTTGGCTATAATCTTATCATCTTTTGTTAAGGCATCGGCGTTGATTTCGGGAACCACTAATTTTTTTGAAGGATCCATCCGCCAGGCCGATGAATTATCGATAACGGTAATGCCTGCTGCTGCGAATTGCGGCGCCAGGGCGAGTGAAGTGCTGCCGCCTGCAGAAAATAATGCCACGTCCGGCCTGGCTGCTATAGCATCTGCCGCACTTACCACCTTATATTTTTTCCCTTTGAATTCTACCTCTTTGCCAATCGATTTTTCCGAAGCCACGGGTATTAAAGTGGTAACCGGGAAATTTCTTTCCGCCAGAACCTGTAACATTTTAGAGCCGACTAACCCTGTGGCTCCAATTACTGCAACTTTCATTTGGTTTGTTTTTTTATTGTTTTGTTTTGATATGGACTCATTAAAAAAGCCTTTCCTGTTCCGGAAAGGCCTTGAATATATTCGGTCATACAATACACTCTTTAACCCTTCCTTTTCAGGAACTGTTTCTTTGTGCGTTTTGTATGGTTCGTCATCTTTTGCATCAGTGGCGGCAAAGGTAATCAGCAACAGCGATTCTTCCAAAAATATAAAAGATGTGAGCGGAAGATTTTTTGAAATGCCGGTTTTCCCCGGCTTTTTGTGAATGGTAAATCTGCATTGCTGCTTTTGGCTATTTTAACCTTTTCATTTTAACCATTTCAATGCGGGTATCGCTTACACTAATCACGTCAAATTCGTAATTGCCTATTATGATTCTATCTTTTATTTTGGGTATCATTTCGTGATGGTGGATGATAAAGCCTGAAAGCGTCTCTGAGTCTGTAGTGTTAAAATCCAGATCGTATTTTTTATTTAAATAACTCAACTCTAACCTGCCCGAAAAAATGTACTCGTTTTCGGCAATCTGTTTTTCAACAAACTTATCGGTGTCGTATTCGTCGCGTATTTCGCCAAATATTTCCTCTAACAGGTCTTCCATGGTAATAATACCAGCCGTACCTCCAAATTCATCTACCACCCAGGCAATACTTTTTTGTTCTTTTGTGAATTTACTGATGAGGTCCATTGCGCTCATGCTTTCCGGAACAGCCGGAATGGGCAACAGAACAGATTGAAGGGTCTGCGGGTTTTTAAAAAGTTCTATCTGGTGTATGTATCCTTTAATGTTATCAATATTATCTTCATATACCACCAGCCTGCTCAGTTTGGTGTCGATTAATTTTTGTCGTACAGCATCTATAGAAGTGTCTATTTCTATCGCTTCTATTTCCTTACGTGGAATGAGGCACTGGCGTATTTTAACCGACGGAAGCAAAAGGGCATTTTCAAACAGTTGTGTGTTGATGTCCGGGCTGCCGTCCGACTGGTCCTTATTTTGCTGAATAAAATGCTCCAGGTCAACCGGGGCAATAGCTGCCTTTTTTTGATCAGATATCCTGATGTTAAAAAGATAAATGAGGATCCATTCAGAAATACTGATGAAAAAAGAAGCAATAGGATAAAAAATAGCATGGAAAAAATCAATAATACCCAGGTTCGCAAAAATAGATAGGGACGAATCATTTTTAGCCCTGAATACCGCCTTAAAAGAAAATTGAACAATAAGAAGAATGATGGCCGAAAGCAAGGTTTCAAAAATGAGCCTGAGGTATTTAATATAAGCCGAAAAAGAAGAAGTCAACTGTTTTTCTATCCAGTCCCACAGGGGAGATAAAAACTGCCCTACCAGTAAGCCGTATACCACTACTGAAATACTAAGCCCCACTAACGTAGTACCAATAAACTGCACCGGATGATCAAGTAAATAGGTTAGTATTCTGCCACTTCGTAATCCTTGTTTTCTTTTAAGCTCAAATGAAAACTTATTTGCCGACACAAATGCCACTTCGATACCCGAGAAAAAGCCAACGAGCAGCAAGGTAAAAATGATACCCACTAATTTAAGTATATCAACATCAGCCATATATCTTCAAATATAATAAATTGATTTATAATGTATAAATATGCTAAAGGCTAAATATTCCGGCAACCGGGGTTCAGGGCTGGCCCTGAGGCATCATACCTGTGATTAATGCTTTGCTCTAACATAAAACGGAGGTAAGCGCTATATAGTGTTAGTGCACATAAATTGTAAGTAATGGCATCTGCATGTTTTACGGAGGTCATGGCTTTTGCAAGATGGTCGTTATCACTTCTTCGGCTTCAGCGCAGGCGTTTTCGAGGTCTTTATTAATGATGGTATAATTAAAATGATCCTTAAAAGACAATTCGTAAGAAGCTTTATTTACCCTCGCATCCAGCGATTCGGGCGTTTCCGTGCCGCGGCTTTCCAATCGCTTTTTTAGTTCTGTTACAGAGGGTGGTTGAATAAAAAGTGAAAACGAAGCGTCGGGATAACGGCGTTGAATATGCAATGCACCTTTCACGTCTATGTCCAGTATAGGCGTTTTTCCCAACCTCCAGATGCGCTCCAGTTCAGACTGCAGCGTACCATAGTATTTACCTTCATACACCATCTCCCATTCTACAAATTCATTGTTTTGAATCTTCGACTTAAATAAATCTTCGCTGAGAAAGTAATAGTCCTTTCCATCGTATTCATTCTCCCTTGGTTTGCGGGTGGTAGCTGATATCGAAAATGCAAATTGCTGCGGGTATTTCTGCAGCAGGTAATGCACGATAGATGTTTTGCCTGCACCCGAAGGAGCTGTAATAATAATAATCTTATGCTGGTTCATCATTTGCTTAATCCGGGTTTAGCACGGGCAATTCCTGCAGGGACTGGCGGCGGTCAGGTTCTGTTTATCTGCGCACCCAGGGCCTGCAGCCTTTTGTCGATGTATTGGTATCCCCGGTCAATTTGTTCAATATTCTGGATTACACTTTTGCCTTCTGCGCTTAGCGCTGCAATAAGTAAAGCCACCCCTGCACGAATATCCGGACTGACCATGGTAATGCCTCTTAGACTTTGTTTTTTACCAAGTCCAATCACCGCAGCGCGATGGGGGTCACACAAAATAATTTGTGCGCCCATATCAATCAGCTTATCTACAAAAAACAGGCGGCTTTCAAACATTTTCTGATGTACCAGCACCGAGCCTTTCGCCTGCGTGGCTACCACCAATACAATGCTGAGTAAATCGGGTGTGAACCCGGGCCAGGGATGATCAGAAATGGTCATTACCGAACCATCCAGGAAAGTTTGAATTTCATAAGTCTCCTGTTCAGGAATATGAATATCATCACCATTTATTTCTATTTGAATGCCCAGTTGACGAAACTTTTCGGGAATTTGCCCTAAATGCGCTATGCCCGCATTTTTGATGGTAATATCACTCTGGGTCATGGCTGCCAATCCAATAAAGGAACCTACTTCAATCATATCCGGAAGCATGGTATGGGTTGTGCCGCCGAGTGCATCTACTCCATTAATGGTAAGTAGGTTAGATCCTATGCCATTTATGGATGCGCCCATACTCACCAGCATTTTGCACAATTGCTGTAAGTAGGGTTCGCAGGCAGCATTGTAAATGGTAGTGGTTCCTTTTGCCAGAACGGATGCCATTAATATATTGGCAGTTCCTGTTACAGAAGGCTCATCGAGTAACATATCGGTTCCTTTTAATGCAGTTGCATCCAAATGGAAGAAACCGTCGTCGGGGTGATAATTAAATTTTGCTCCCAGTTTTTCAAAACCAATGATGTGGGTGTCGAGCCTTCTACGGCCGATTTTATCTCCTCCCGGTTTGGGAATAAAGGCTTTTTTAAAACGGGCAAGCAGCGGGCCTGCCAGCATTACCGAACCGCGTAACTTCCCGCTTTTTTTCTGGTAATTTTTGCTCCGCAAATATTCAATATTTACATCATCTGCCGTAAAAGAGCAGGAATGACGATCGTGGCGTTCTACTTTCACATTCATCTCTGCGAGCAACTCTATCAAAAGGTTTACATCAAGTATATCAGGAATATTGCTGATGGTTATTTTTTCAGGCGTGAGCAATACCGCACTGATGATTTGCAAAGCTTCGTTTTTAGCGCCTTGAGGTATGATTTCACCTTTCAGCTTTTTTCCTCCTGTTACTTCAAAAGAATGCATATGTAATAGAATGACTGCAAATATAAAACCCCGGCACGTGTTCATACTGCCAGGGTTCCTTTATTTTCAGAATTAATTTTGATTTATTTGAATCTTTTTTTGTAGTGTTTACCACTTTTGCCATTGCGGTCGTTTCGCCCACTGCCGCCGCCGGTGTTGTTGCGTTGCTGGTAACTTCCCTTGCCACCACTTCCACGCTGGAAACGATTGCTTTCCCTGCTATCTCTTTCGCGGTAAGCCTTCACAAAGGGAGTGTTGGTAAATTCCAACTGACCGTCTGTAATGGCATTCAACTCACTGCGTATCCCATCGTCATGTACCAGTTCTTTATGCCAGGTGTTATAGGCAAGTTTCATATAATACGCAATGGAATTGGCAAATCCGGAGCGCTTTTCGGGGTTTTCTTCCTTCAAAGCCTTATTGATCACCAACTCCAGGTTTTTGCCTAAATGTGAATACTTGGGGTACTTTTTCGGGTAAGGCAAAATTTGCGGCTTGGCCTTTAGTGTTTCCCGGGTGGGAATAGGATACGGACTATCAACATCCAGCTTGAAGTCGGATATTAAAAAAAGATGATCCCATAATTTATGACGGAAATCTTCAACATTTTTAAGATGCGGATTTAAGAATCCCATTAGTTCAATAAGCGACTGAGCATTTCTTTGTCTTTTTTCCCGGTCTTCAATAGTGATCACATAATCTATCATCTTTTGAATATGGCGGCCATATTCCTTCATAATAAGATGATTCCTTACAGTATTATATTCCATGTATAAAATTCGATGTGTACAAAAATACGAAAGAGTTGGCAACTTTAAGGGCTTGCCAACTCTTTTATCAAGAATAATCCTCTATGACGTGCTTATAACGTGCATTACCTTAGGATAAGCCGGTTTATGTTCTGACTTCGCGTACCCAGATTGGTTACCCGTACAAAATATACTCCCGGTTGATGTTTTTTTGCAAACCTGATCGGGTGCATTTGCCCGCCATTTGCGGAAATACGGGCTCTTTCCACTGTTTGCCCAACACTGTTGATCAGGTCTACCTGCAGGTCATGCTTTTGAGCGGTATTGAATTGCAGGGTAATGTCTCTTTCGGCCGGGTTGGGAAAGATATTTAATGTAAGCTGTTGGGCATTCTCAATAACCACCGATTGAATAGCGGAGTATTGAATTCTTCCCAGTGCATCTGTTTGTTTTAAGCGGAAATACAACTTGCCACTTTGTGCCGGAGGAACAGCATAGCCGAATTCATATTTTACTACAGTTGCTTCGGCCGCCGGCTTCTGACTTTGCATCACACCCACGCTCTTAAAATCATGGCCGTTAGTGCTTACTTCAGGAACATATAGAATGTTGTCTTCCTCGCGCTCTTTTACCCAACTCAATTCTATATCGTTTTTGCCGGTCTGGCGCGCCGAAAACGTTAGTTTTCCAATGGGCAATACACTCATTGGGCAATACGTATATTTTGTGCTAATCGTAACCTGGGTGTTTAAGGTAACAATTCTTTGTGTATACCTGCCGCCAAAGCCCTGTGCCAGGAGTGAGGCCAGCACGTCATAGTAGAATTTTACTGTTCCCGGGCCCATAAACGCGCCAAAATCTGCTGGAGCAATGGTTTGATTAAAAACACGGGGGGCGGCAGGACTGGACAGGGGTTCTGTTGGTCCAGCCTGTATTTTTCCCCATACATTTAAATAGTCAGCGTTTATTCCATTGCTCGCCCATGGTGGTGTGCTGGTTTCCACCGCAGGGTTATCGCTTGCTCCAATGGTAATGCCTGGATATACGATAATGGTATCAAGCATGATACCTGCTCCTAATCCCGGGCCCCTGATATAATCTGTTCTGAAATAAGTGATGTTGTAGGTTATTGAAGCGCCCACATCATTCACCACTTCCAGTATAGCATTACCGAGGGTAGCTATGGAAAGTTCTACCCCCATAAGCGTTCCCATGGCAGGGTTAAATGTGTAAGGATAGTAAAGAGAATCTGTTAAACTACCCAGGTTGGTAGTGTAGGTATTATTTATGGTGTGGAGCGTATCTCCGCTGGGGCATTGTGCATGTGATACCTTATTCAGATTCAACAAGGCATATACTATTAAGCAAATGCGTAGAATTCTAAGCCTCATAGGTACAGATTTTAGTTTACAATAGGTTTGGATAAATAAGGGTAATCTTCATAACTCATGCTGATAAATATCTCCATCATGATTTTTACCAGAATAAATAACAGGATTACCTTTATAATAATACAACAATAATAACGCCTGGTACCCTAAATAAGTGCATCATATTTCCCTTTGAAAATTGCATGTGCACCAAACTTCATTTAAACAACTGTATATCATGAAAGTGATCATATGTCAATGCA